>NZ_JAUBRH010000034.1:0-69495 GCF_036701775.1 Microcoleus sp. N9_A2
GAAAAATCTTCTCTTCATCCCTTGGGTTTGTCTTGGCAATTAGAATAACTCCTTCCCCTACTTATTGAGCCGATACCTATTGCTGTTGTGTTAACCGAGCGCTCACTTTGACTTGGAAGACAGCTAACTGCACCCACTGTCCTCCATATCTTTCAGCACCTTTCAAAAAGAGCGTTGCATATTTGCGGGATGATTTTGAATTTTATCAAAGCTGAAAACCCTTATTTTTTCGGCGGGTTCTTCAGTCCACCCTACAAGATTCATCCCAAAATGATGCAATGCCTTTTTTTGAGGCTGTATCCTTTCCAGGTCTCTATCATCGCTCTCCTCCCCTGCCCCTGTCAGTCGGAAAAGTCGGATCGTAAAGTCGGAAAAGTCGGACGCCCTGGTTTTACTATCTATCTTTAGATGGAGCAGATCGACAGCATGACTGGTACTGTTCTCTGTCTTTTGGTGGATGCTATTAATAGTATGCTTGGAATATCGGCATAAAGCAAGTCGGAAAAGTCGGATCGTAAAGTCGGAAAAGTCGGATCTTTGCCTAATTGGCATATTTCTGAGTGAGGTTTTCATATCACGCGCTAAAATACATCAGTGATAATACTGAAAATTAATCGAATTGTCGGCGCTAATCGGCGGATGTTTTTACTTGACCATATAAAAACTAATCAAGGCTTGTCTTTTGGATCAAGACAAGCCTTGATACTGAGTTATACGGTTGTCCGCTAGGTAGCGAACTCAGATTTATGAAAAATGAACCAGTTTTTCAGATTTTTTAAGAGTTTTATATATGTCAAAGAGTCGATGTCGTAGGCGTCGAGGGGGTGACAAGCAACTTAAAAGCCTTGTAGTGACAAGGGTTTAAGCCGATCGCCCTCAAAAAGAATTAGGCTGCCGCGATCCCCTTTTTCGGGTTGCGACAAGGTAAAATGAGGATCGGGGGCGATCGTCCCGGAGCGTAATTGTCAATAAGTCTGTCATAATAGCTATTAGGAATTTCTCCACCAACTTAGTACGGTGTATAACTCAAAGCTAGGGTGCAAAACTGGCAAAACCTTACCCGATGAGATTGATTTGTATATGACTTTTGAAGAAGCCCTAGAATTTATCGAATCAGCCTTAGAGTCCAAGACAAGTAAACCCTTAAGTTTGCTTGAAAAAGAAATCTTAAAAGCTGCTTGGCAAAACGCAACTTATAGTGTAATTGCTGACAGCTTGTACCTGAGCATAGGACATATCAAAGATTTAGCAGCCATCCTGTGGCAGCGCCTTTCAGACGTAATGGGAGAAAAAGTTACTAAAAATAACTTCCGCTCTCTACTAGAGAAGCAAAACACCACAACTGCGAGATCCGATACAAAAGTCAAAGACGAACCTATGACGATGACTGCGGCCGGAGGAAGTGACATCGATCAATTAGAAAATTGCAAAGGCAACATTTTAATTGTGGATGATCTCCCAGAAAATCTGCGTTTTCTAACAGAAATTCTTACAAAAAATGGGTATAAAGTTCGCTGCGTTACCAATGGTACGATGGCTTTGAGGACAGTTCGCAATCATCTCCCCGATGCTATATTGCTGGATATTAAAATGCCAGACATGGACGGCTATCAAGTCTGCGAAGCCCTCAAAAATGATGAAAAAACCTCAGAAATTCCGATTATTTTCTTAAGCGCACTTGACCAAGTAATTGATAAAGTTAAAGCTTTTAAGGTAGGGGGAGTTGACTACATCTCTAAACCTTTTCAGTTGGAAGAAGTGCTAGTTCGCCTCGAAACTCAGGTCACTATCGGGCACCAAAAACGGCAGCTTAAAGAAGCAATCGAGCGACACCAGCAAACCGCTGAAATTGCCTACCAATCTCGCACCCTGCTGGCAAATTTGCTAAACTCATCTCTGGATGGAATAGCCGCAGTGGAGGCGGTGAGGGCAGATATGGCTGGAGAAATTGAAGATTTTCGCTGCTTGGTAGTTAACCCTGTCTTTGCCAGACTCCTAGGGAAAAAACGAACAGAACTCGCGGGCGCACCCGTTTTGAAAAAACTGCTTAATCAATTGAGTCCAGGATTGTTTGATTTATTAGTAGAGGTTGTTGAGACTGGAGAATCGCTTGAAGGAGAGGTTTATCTAGAAAGTGATTACCTTGGCCAAGGCTATTATTTCACTGCTGTGACATTGGGAGACGGTTGCTCAATTACCATCCGCGATATTACAGACTTAAAACAGTCGCCGTTAAAGTCAATGATGGAACTGAATCAACCGCGTGCTAGCATCAAATAGCAGAAACAGGACTTACGCAATCTGACCCATGAAACCGGGTTTATGAAGTGCAGTAGGGACACGGCACCATGCCCATTCGTGTCAACTTTCCACGTACAACCAATAGTCCGGCAGGGGTTGAAACCCCTGCCTCAAAGCGAAAGTCCTCTTAAGAGGACTAATGAGTTCTTCAGTCCTCACCATGCCCATTCGTGTCAACTTTCCACGTACAACCAATAGTCCGGCAGGGGTTGAAACCCCTGCCTCAAAGAGAAAGTCCTCTTAAGAGGACTAATGAGTTCTTCAGTCCTCTTAAGAGGACTTTCGCTATTAGACAGGGAATTCATTCCCTGGCGGACTTAGGCTCAGCCGTTTCCCTACGGCGATAGATCGCGCGGTATACTTCATAAACCTGCAATCTGCTGTATCATCATTCACCAACCAACGGTTCAGTTAAATCGAGAATCTTCTCAAACTGAAACTTATTCACCCAACCCCTGAGAGTTTGAAGTTCTAGAGCCTGGAATTCAGGAACTTCCTCAAGGAGTTGAAAAACCAATTCCGAATCCGCGTCAAGAGCAGCTTCATGCAATTTTACAATCCATTCTTTTGACATCGCTGCTAATAAATCAGTGAAATTTAACGGTTCTCCAGTCACATTAGAAGGGGGAGATGATAGCTCTTGTTCCTGATAAATATAAAGGACTCCCAAATGTTTAGCCATCATGTCAAAGATGACTTCTGTGTGGAACGGTTTTCGCACAAAATCATCACAACCAGCGGATAAAATCACTGCCTTGTCTTCTTCCCACACGCTGGCTGTCAAAGCAATAACAGCAGTAGCTTGACCTTTGATGGTGCCTTTAATGCGTTTCGTGGCTTCATAACCATCCATAACGGGCATTCTCATGTCCATCCAGATCAGATGGGGTGAGTATGAATCCCAAATTTCAAGCGCTTCAATACCGTTAGTCGCTTCTTGAACTTCAAAACCAACAGGTTTAAGGAGTTTAACTAACAGTTGCCGATTGTAATCTCGATCGTCCACTACTAGGATGCGATATGGGGGTTGGTTAGGCGCTAAGGCAACGACGCGACGATTGTAGGGTTGGTTGTGAATTGCGCTGGCATCAGCGATGCCCACAGGAATGTCAAATTTAAATGTTGTACCCGTCGTGTCTTCTAAAAATTCCTTGAGAGGCATTCCAGGGGTGAAAGCTTTACCGTGACTAATGACTGTTATTTCACCTCCCATCAAGCGGACAAATTGACGGCTAATCGTCAGTCCTAATCCGGTTCCTTGCTGCACTTTTTGACCGGATGCTGTTTGCACGAAGGGTTGGAATAGTTTCTCCAGTTCGTCTGCCGCAATGCCAACTCCCGTATCTTTGACTTCAAAGGTAATGGTTGTTTGTTGTTGGTGGTTTTTGGTTATTTGTGTTCCGGCTTCACTTTGGGTTTTTGCCTGTTTATTTTTCACTTCTACAGACACGCTTCCAGAAGAGGTAAACTTAACGGCATTACTTATCAAGTTGATCAGCACTTGCCGCAACTTAACTTCATCAGCGTAGATGTATTTAGGAATATCGGCAGCACCTTCCACTCGTAATTGTAAGCTTCGATCGTTTGCTTTCAACGCAAACATATCCTCTATATCAGCTAGAAATTGAGGGAGGTGGAAATTATTTTCAGATAGCGTCATGCGTCCGGCTTCGACTTTGGAAAGGTCAAGCACCTGATTAATTAGAGATAATAAATGCTCTCCACTGCGATGAATAATGTTGAGGTTTTCTTTTTGTTCGCTTAACAGGTTTGTATCCCGATCCATCAGTTGAGAAAAACCGAGAATGGCGTTCAGGGGAGTTCGCAATTCGTGGCTCATGTTGGCAAGGAAAGTGCTTTTGGCTTTGTTGGCGGCAACGGCTGCTTCTTTTGCTTGTTCGAGTTCTGCTTCTGTTTTTTTACGATCGCTAATTTCCTGTTCTAAGCGGATATTTTCGATTAGAGTTTTTTCGGCTTGTTTGCGATCGCTAATATCTTGAAAAGCTGCGATCGCATACTCTACATTACCCGTCTCATCGAAAATTGGCGTACTCGTTGATTCTACAAAAATGCTCCCGTCGCTGTGGTGCAGTTCCAAATCATCCGCCTGAGCTTTTTCACCGCCCAGCGATCGCACTAGGGGTAGCTGTTCCACTGGATATATCTCCCCAGTACCTGCCCGATAAACGCCGTAGGTTTGTGATAATTTCTCGGTTTCGGCTTTGGGTAAATCTTGAATATTCAGTAACTGCTGTGCAACTTGATTGGTGTAGATGATTTGTCCTTTGGCGTCGTGCACCGAGATGCCCAAGGGAATAGCATTGAGGAATTTATTCAGGCGATTTTGCGTCGATTGTACTTGGGTGTAGAGTCTGGCGTTAGTAAGTGCGATCGCCGCCTGAGTTGAAAGCAATTGAATCACTTCTAGGCGATCGGGTGTAAAAACGCCCTCTGCTAAATTATTTTCCAAGTAAACAATTCCAATTAATTGCCCCTGATTGAGCAGAGGGGCGCAAAGAATAGACTTGGGCTGGTGTGCTTTGATATAAGCATCTTGGGTAAACCTGCCTTCACGGGCCACATTGGTTTCAATCAGTCCTTCCTGAGTCCTTTCAACATAGTGAATAATCGACAAAGGCAGACAGGTTTCTATTGGAGTCGATTGCAACACCATCACCTGATTTGAGTTAGCCTCGCCTGACGCTTCGACTCTTAGTTGTCCTTGAGACTCTAAAATTAGATAGCCAGTTTGTGCGCCGCAGCTTTCCAGCAGGATTCTCATCAAAGTCGTGAGGAGTTTATCCAATTCAATTTCACTGGCGATCGCCTGAGATGCTTTCATCAATGCTGCCAAATCCAGGGTTTCACCTGAAGTGCTGCCAGAGGTATTAGACAGGCTGTTGCGCGAATCTATGGACGTATTGGCTGTCGTAAAACGCTTTAAAAGTTTTGGATACTGTCGTTTCAAATCTGTCATTTTAGCTGTGGCACCCCAACGTAAATAGCAGTAGTAAGCATTTGTCATATAGGCTTCGGCAACTTGCTCTTTTCCCCAAGCGATGTAAAACTTGGCAGCCAATTCATTAGCCAAAGCCTCTTCGTTGATGTATTCATGTTCTTTGGCTAAGGCAATGGCGCGATCGTAGTAGTCTATAGCTAGAGTGGTTTCCCCCAAAACTCGATATCGCTCTGCCTCCACTAAATAGAATTTATGGAGGTGAGTCATCGGAGCAAACTGCGCCCATTTCTCGATCTTTTTCTGGTTGGCTTTCACCTTCTGGAGGATGAGTTTTTGCTCGGATTTAGGTGCGTCAGAATAGATGGCAAGATAAACTAAAGAATTATAGAAATGGTAGAGAGGAATAGTACCTACAGCGCTATCGCTATATTTTTCGGCGGAGTTAGCATTTTCTATAGCTTGCTGATAGTCTTGAAAAATATAGCAGAGAACTAACTTAAAAAAATAGAGTGAGCGACAAAGATTTTGAGCATTCGCCTCTAGATGCAGGGGTAACATTTTTGTTTCGTCATAGCTTTCACCGATTAAACGGCACTTATCTTCAGCCTGTCCCATCAAATTCAATACAACCTGTCGAGTGAGTTGGTTATAGTAATATGATGTTTCTTGATTGAGTTGCCTGAGGGTATTACTGTACATTGCCATCTCTGCCTCGACTGTTGCCAATTCCTTCCCCAATACATAGGAATGATAGCAGTATACGCAAACTGAATAAGCTGCATATTCTAAGTCTCCAGTCTCTAGGGCGATCGAGTAAACATCCCGCAAAGGATTTAAGGTTTCTCTAAGATGCTCTTTCCAATGCTTGACAAAGTAATTAACAATAAATATTGTTCGAGCTTTGAGTTCTTTAGCATTCAACTTATCGAGTAACAAGAGAGCAAGTTGCCCAAATTGATAACCAGTCTCAATGTCTCCTACGGTTTCTCCAGACATAATGAGTCCGTAAGTAGCATAGGCACAAGAAGACACAGAAGTATTCCCATATTTAATTGATAAATTCACCTGTTTAAAGGCCATTAACGGTAGCAATTCAGGTTGGGATAAATGGGCCGCAGAAACTACACTTGATAGGATACGCATCGCTGCTAGCTTATAAGGATTAGTCATCACTGGCAGGTCGATTAAGTCCTCAACGCGCTTCCCGACTAAACTTAACTTTGTCTTCATCAGTTCAAGAAAAATATTTAATTTTGTTGGTTTTTTTGGCAAACGAATTCCCAACAGCTTTAATACTGAAAGTGCCGTATTGATCGCTTCTAACGGTTTGTTTTGTGCTGTATAGGCTTGAATTTTGACTTCATAGACTTTCACTTTGTCCAGCAATGAAGTAGCTTGTTGAAGCACAAGGTTAGCCAATTTTTCCATTTCCTCAACGTGGTTGCTCAAGATGGCAGCTTCTACTGTTTCCACGTACAGTGCCAAAGTTAGGTCATACTTACGAAGCCAACTATCTGCACTCAAGCAATTTATACCAATTCTTAAGTAGTTCCAGGCGGGTTTCCAAGCTGCTGATGCCTTCGCTTTTTTGCCAGCAATCAGATTTAATTGAGCAAGTTTATCTTTTTCTAACTGAACGTCAATTGCTTCAATACCGAAGTTGAGTTGATTGACAATATCAAAAATCTTTTGTTGGAGGTTCTGTGGCGGTGTATTTTGTAACAACAGTTGGCCGATTTTCCAGTGAACCGCTTGCTTGTCGTCTGGAGAAATTAGGGAATAGGCGGCTTGCTGGATGCGATCGTGAGCAAATTTATAAGTAATTTTTAGGTCATTCCCCTCTCGGTTTGTTTTCAGGAATTTGTAATCATCACCAACGGGTAATATCAATCCCGCTTGAATGGCATCCCACAATTCATTTGCGGCTGCTTTTTGAGAAGTTTCATTAATAATTGAAAGGGTGAGTAAATCAAATTGGTTGCCAATGCAAGCGGCTAATCGTAAAACTTTTTGTGCTGACTCTGATAAGGTTTGAATTTTATCTGCCATGAACTCAACAACGTTATCAGTAATATTCCTAGTGATAATTTGCTCTAAATCCCAATACCAAGCCCCAGCATTCGGATCGAAATTCAGCAATTGCTCTGTATAAAGTGACTTGAGAAACTCTTTAATAAAAAAGGGATTTCCTTGGGTTTTTTGCCAAACCAATTCGGCTAGTCTTTGCGTAGGGACGCACTCAGTTTTCAGCGTATCCGCAATGAATTGATTAACCTGGTTTAAATTTAAGGGTGAAAGGGAGAGATGATTAATTACTACTCCCTGTTTTTTCATCTCAGATAAAGTCAGCATAGTAGGATGAGTTGCACTGACTTCGTTATCTCGATAAGCTCCGATTACAAACAGATATTTAGTAGTAAAATCGGTCACGATCAACTGAATCAATTGCAGTGTGGCGCTGTCGGCCCACTGAAGGTCGTCTAGAAATAGGACGAGGGGATGTTCTTTTTGGCAAAAAACTTGAATAAAGTTTTGAAAAGCTAAATTAAACCGATTTCTGGCTTCTGTTGCAGGTAATTCGGGGACGGGATTCTGTTTGCCAATAATCAGTTCAACTTCGGGAATGACATCAATAATAATTTGTCCGTTGCTTCCTAATGCGCGCCGAATCTGCTCTTGCCACTGTTGTAATAGGGGTTCAGTTTCGGTGAGCAATTGCCGCACCAATTCTTGGAAGGCAGCGACTAAAGCTTGATAGGGAATATCGCGTTGCAACTGGTCAAATTTACCTGCAATAAAGTGGCCGCTTTTTTGAGTTATGAGTTTATACAATTCCTGAACTAAAGCTGATTTCCCAATACCAGAGTATCCCGAAATTAGCATGAGTTCAGTTTGTCTTTGTACGGGTACATTTTGTGACTCAGTTGTCGTTGGGTTGCTCGCCCCTACTGGTTGCTCTTCTGCGGAGGCTACGCGCTCAAATGCAGTCAATAAGGACTCGATCTGTGATTCTCTCCCGTACATTCTTTGAGGGAGTTGCAATTGAGTAGAAATGTCTTGGTCTCCCAAGGAAAAAACTTGAATTTTACCAGTTTTATATCCATCAAGACAAGTTTCTAAATCTGCCTTAATTCCCCAAGCACTCTGATATCTATCTTCCGCCACTTTTGCCATTAATTTCCTGACTATTTCTGAGACAGGTAAGGGAATTTCGAGATTGATTTCATGAGGTGGAGTCGGTTGTTTGGCAATATGGCAATGGACTAACTCAAGTGCATCTACGGATTCAAAAGGCAACTGGTTGGTTAGCAGTTCATAGAAAGTAACGCCCAGAGAATAAAAGTCCGTGCGGTAGTCGATCGCTCGATTCATCCGTCCTGTTTGTTCTGGAGACATATAAGCCAATGTCCCTTCTAGAAGATTAGGACTTGTGAGGCTGTGATTCTCTTGGGATAGGATGGTAGATAAACCAAAGTCAATAATTTTTAATTGTCCCGTTTGAGGATTCAAGACTATATTAGATGGATTGATATCTTTGTGAATGACATTGTTTTGATGAACTTTGTCTAGAGCCTGTGTAATCTGGATGGCGAGGTGGAGAAACTCTGTTACTGAAAATCTCTGGCGTTCCAAAATTATTTTTAACGACTCTCCGCCAAAATCCTCCAACAACATCAGTTGGGTATTCTGATATTTTCTCAACTTGTAGGCTTTAATCGTTTCCTCTAGGTTGAGACGGCGAGTGATTTCGTATTCCTGTTGATAGCGGTAGAGTTCGGCAGGTGTGGGATAATCCTCTTTGAGGAGTTTCAAAATCAAAGGTTGCTGATTTGATTTGAGGATGCCTCGGTATACGAGTGAATTCGCACTTTCGTAGATTTGGTTGACTATTGTGATATCTGGCAGTGAAATCATGTTGGGAATTATTGCTGCCTAAAAAAGTTAAGTATACAAATAAATATAACATGGCAAGGAGCGGGTGAGAGGAGCAGTAAACTCGCTGCGAATATAAATCATTGCCTTACCTGCCCCTACAATTCCAGATCTTTTATTATTGCTTTTTTGCTCTGGACTTACTTACGCTATATGTAGCGTACAAGTGTACTGGCACTTGAAGCCTCTAGCTACTGTGCGATCGCCAAAACTGAAAAAGTTCGGAACGGACAATAATTAATGATAAAATAGCTTAAGGATTCAGCTCCCCAATTGTGGTAATCTGACAACAATCCACTTTCATTCTCGATCGAGTGCGTGCAGCTATGCGAATCGGTAAAATTTACCAAAGTTTCTGCTTTTCACAATAGCGTTATTTTTCGCAGTATCGCTGTTAATTAAAGTTACTAAATTTCACAATTATTTCGGCATCAACCGTGCCGATACCGAAGTGAAAGTTGTTGCCCTCACCTACGACGACGGGCCCTATCCTCCCTATACAAATCAGCTTTTAGATATCTTAGACCGCTATCAAGTTAAAGCTACTTTTTTTGAAATCGGCCGCAATATTGAGAAACATCCAGAAATCGTGAAAATGATTGTCGCGAGGGGAGATGAGTTGGCAAACCATTCTTACTCTCACAAAGATATGATGTTTAAACCCCGGGAAGTTTTGCTGTCTGAGATTGAAAAAACGGACAAACTTTTGCAGGAAGTTGGGGTTAAGCAAGACAGTATCAGTTTTCGGCCACCTTGGGGTAGGCGATTTGTAGTTTTGTCTTATTTGCTATCCCAAATGCACAAAAAACTCATTATGTGGGATGTGGATTCCCAAGATTATGAAAAAACACTCACGGCGGAAGATATCGCAAATCGCGTGATGGAAAATGTGCGATCGGGTTCGATTTAGGTGATGCACGACGGCGGGGGCGATCGCTCGAAAACCGTAGCAGCAACCGAGATGATTGTCAAGGATTTGCAGGCGAAAGGTTACGAGTTTAAAACTGTTTCTGAGTTGTTGAAATAGCAGTAGGGTGCGTCATCCACAATTATTTTCGCGACAAATCAACAATCTCATACTGACGTACCAGGGAATAAATGTTGCGTTAGAATTACACTTTCCGTGCAGATTTAAAATTTCAAACTTGATGCACCCTACCACAATCAATAACCAAGATAGTTTGCCACGTAATTAGCAATTTTTCTGCTGCCGCCCGATCGCCCCATTCTCTCTAAACCATTTTGAATGCAACTTGCTAAATATTTATCACCTTGCAAAGTGCGATCAACTGCCAAAGCAGCTTCCTTGAGAATATCAGAATTCGCTGGTTGCGTACCAATAACCTGCACGGAATCACCTAAAAGCCGATTTTGAGCCTCCGCAAACTGATAGGTAAAGGCAGGGCCGTTTCCCGGTACTGCAATTACAGGCTTTCCCAAGCCCACAGCTTGTTCGACAGCAGTTCCAGTCATCCCAATTACTAAACTAGATTGCAGCAAAATATCGGCGAAAGCATCGGCTGAGCACATCACTTCGACTAATTTCTCTTCACAAAAAGACCGTTTGATTGCTGGAAAAATGAGCTTGCCCGATCGCACTTGCCATCCAGGGCGCGCCGCAATATCATCTAATTGAGGCATCAAAGCCGGAACTAAAGCTGCCCGAAACTGCACCGGTACAGTAGAGTTAGTAGCAATTTATTTAACCAGTTCCAGGAGCAAAACGAGGTTGTTAGTGGCTTCCCGGAGGCGAGAACCGGGGACAAGGGCGATCGTCCGAACTCCGGGTATTAACTGCAAATCTTTGCCCGTAGAATTGAGGTTGTCCATGACAGGATTGCCGACAAACTGAGCTTTCTTTAAACCCTGTCGGTTTAAGTCAGCAGCAGTCAAAGCATCTCTAGTAAAAACCGCCAGACATTTCTCTGAGCAAAGCAACTGCCACAAGATTAAACCAAAATCGACTCGCCCCTCGTAATAACTAGAATGAGCCGATAGAAAAATTATATAGGGGCGGTTGGTGGCATGGGCGATCGCCCCCGCGACTATATCTCCAGTGGCCACCACCAAATCGCAGCGGCGCGAATGGATCCAAACGGCTTGTAATTGCTGCCAAGTCAAGGTAATTAGCCCCGCCCCAACATCTTTGAGGAAAAACAGGGGATTCATGTAAAAAACTCCCCCAGACGGCATTTGACTGGTGGGCCCAATAATTGGCACGGTCGATCGCGCGTAAGCAGCCCCGTCACCTACAATCGGCATTGCCGAAACATCAACATCCGCGCCAGATGCTCTCAAAGCTTTGAGAATTTGACAGTTAATCGAGTCTTCCCCGTGGCCGTTGCTGAGGAAAAGTATCCCCTTCGATTTCATATAATCAGAATACAATCAGAATCAGTGCCGAGCTTTTTTGAAAGACAGCCGTGCAATAGCTAAACTCGGGCGGGCTAACTTTTTGTTAGTCTAATTTAAATACATTGTGGAAGTGAAACAGCGTGAATATTGAAATTGGGCGGGGCAAAAGCGCTCGCCGAGCTTACGGCATAGATGAAATCGCGCTCGTACCCGGACAGCGCACCCTCGATCCGAGTTTGGCAGATACCAAGTGGCAGATTGGCGGGATCGATCGAGAAATCCCGATCATCGCCAGCGCCATGGATGGAGTAGTCGATGTCCGCATGGCCATTTTGCTGTCGGAATTGGGAGCAATGGGCGTGCTCAACCTAGAAGGAATTCAAACCCGCTATGCCGACCCCCAGCCAATATTAGAGCGCATCGCCAGTGTCGGGAACCACGAATTTGTTTCCCTGATGCAGCAACTCTATGCCGAACCCATCAAGCCAGAATTAATCGACCTGAGAATTAAAGAAATTAAAGCTGGAGGAGGGATTGCCGCCGTCAGCGGTACACCAGCCGGCGCGAGCAAATACGGCCGGACGGTTGCTGAATCGGGAGCCGATATATTTTTTGTGCAAGCAACTGTAGTCTCGACAGCTTTCCTTTCCCCTGAATCAATCTCATCTTTAGATTTGACGCAATTCTGTCAAGAGATGCCGATACCAGTAATTTTGGGCAACTGCGTGACCTACGAAGTCGCCCTGAATTTAATGAAAACTGGCGCTGCAGGCATTCTCGTGGGCATTGGGCCGGGGGCTGCTTGCACATCTAGGGGCGTATTGGGTGTCGGCGTTCCCCAAGCAACAGCGGTAGCAGACTGCGCCGCCGCGCGGGACGACTACTATCGCGAAACTGGCAAATATGTGTCGGTGATTGCTGACGGCGGTTTAATTACCGGCGGCGATATCTGCAAGTGCATTGCTTGCGGTGCCGATGGAGTGATGATTGGTTCGCCCTTTGCCAGGGCCGCCGAAGCTCCAGGCCGGGGCTTCCACTGGGGGATGGCGACTCCCAGCCCCGTTTTGCCGCGGGGTACTCGGATTCGTGTCGGGACTACGGGTACTGTGGAGCAAATTTTGCGGGGGCCGGCCCTCCTAGATGACGGTACGCACAACTTGCTCGGAGCTCTGAAAACTAGCATGGGTACCTTGGGCGCTAAGGATATTAAGGAGATGCAGCAAGTGGAAGTGGTAATTGCTCCTTCTCTGCTGACTGAGGGTAAAGTCTATCAAAAAGCTCAGCAGTTGGGCATGGGTAAGTAGATTTACCGATCAAATACCAGCATATCTTGACAAAATTTGTTCAAGAGTCTCGAAATTTACAGAATATTGTGGAATTATCGAGAAGGAGATGTCACAATAGAAGAAGCGGAGACGAATGTTTCCGTTCACTCCTCACACCACACTCCGCCCGGACTACTGTTCGGGCGGTTCCTTTTTTGCCGGAAATCTTGGCTCTTGTTTACTAGATACAGAACTGAGGCTTGTAGCTCCGGAGAGGCCCAGAGTGGGAGAGTGGGAGAGTCTGGGAGTGGGAGAATTTTTTTTTCTACATAAGTGCATTCTGCCTTCGGAAACATAAGTGCCTTGTTCCTTCAGAAACCTTGTGCCTTCTTCCTTCTACCGTCTTCCCTCTTCCTTCTACCGTCTTCCTTCAGAAGCCTTCTCTTAAAATCGTTGACGCAAGTGGTTACACTTTTTGCTAGACTTGTTATCCGAGAAATAGTATTTACAAGGATGGCTAGGGATGTCAGCAGCCGCGCAAGTAACCGACTCTACCTTTAAGCAGGAAGTGCTCGATAGCGAAGTTCCAGTTCTAGTGGATTTTTGGGCTCCCTGGTGCGGGCCCTGTCGGATGGTGGCACCCGTCGTAGACGAAATTGCCCAGCAATATGAAGGGCAGGTCAAGGTAGTAAAAGTTAATACCGACGAGAATCCTAACGTGGCCAGCCAATACGGTATCCGCAGCATTCCGACGCTGATGATATTTAAGGGCGGTCAACGTGTGGATATGGTGGTTGGGGCAGTTCCTAAAACTACTCTGGCCAACACTCTGGAAAAGTACATTTAACCCAACTGCGAGCGATTTCGCGCTGTTCTTTGTGGGCCGCGAAAGCTCACTCGCTTCAAAACCGGGGCAAAGCTACTGGAAAAGTTATTAGTTGTCAGCAGGGCAATTTGCTGGTGGCTATTAATTTCTAAATTTGGCTTTTGCCCCTTAATTTTTTTTTAGCAATAAATTGTTACCATTTCGGAAAAGTTCATGGTTCCTTCAAGTCAAGGTTTTGAGTCCCTCCAAGCTGATGCGCTCGATTTGATCGATCGCCTGCCAATGTTAAAGCACTCTGAGTGGATCGAACGATCGCTCTCGACTATTGTGCAAATGGCCGGAGAGGAACTCGATCGCCTTGACTGGAAAATTATCTCGTCGTCTCTGCGAGATATGGAAAAGGCTTTTGAGATGTTTTATCCTTACCGCCACGTTCGCAAAATTGTGATTTTTGGTTCGGCGAGGGTGTCGCCGGAATCTGGGGAATATTTGATTGCCAGAGACTTTGCGCGGGTGATCGCCCAGCAAGGGTTTATGGTGATTACTGGCGGCGGTGGCGGGATTATGCAGGCAGGTAACGAGGGGGCGACTGCTGAACGTTCTTTTGGGCTGAACATTCAGTTGCCTTTCGAGCAGAATTCTAATCCTTTTATTGCTGGCGATCGCAAATTACTCAATTTTAAATATTTTTTCACTCGCAAGTTATTTTTTCTGCGGGAGAGCGATGCTTTGGCTCTGTTTCCGGGCGGTTTCGGTACTCTGGACGAGGCTTTTGAGTGTCTGACTTTGATTCAAACTGGCAAGTTCGGGCCGGCTCCTGTGGTATTGATCGATCGACCGGGAGGCGATTATTGGCACGATTGGAATACTTTTGTGCAAAAACAATTGCGGGGCCGGGGTTTGATTTCTGCTGACGATCGCAGTCTCTACACGATTACAGACGATGTAAATGTCGCTTGCGAGGCGATCGCGAGTTTTTATCTGGTTTATCACTCCTGCCGCTACGTGGATGAAAAACTGGTACTTCGATTAAAGTCTCAACTTTCTGACGATAATGTCGATCGGCTAAATACTGATTTTAGCGATATTGTTGTCACCGGAAAAATTGAAAAAAGTCAAGCTTTGCAGCCGGAAATAGGAGATCCAACTTTCGATCTGCCGCGCCTGACTTTGCATTTCAACCAGCGGGATTTGGGGCGGCTTTATCAGCTAATTGCTGCTATAAATCAAATGGGTGCAGCTTCGCCGGAAGCGGCGCATCCAGAACAAAAGTAGTCAGTTGACAGTTGACAGTAGTCAGTTGACAGTTGATAGTTGATAGTTGACAGTTGATAGTTGATAGTTGATAGTTGACAGTTGACAGTTGATAGTTGATAGTTGACAGTTGATAGTTGATAGTTGACAGTTGATAGTTGATAGTGAACGACGAACTTTGATATGGATGAGATTGGAAATAAGTTTGACAACTTGTCTCTTGACAAAAGCGATAGACTGAGATAAATATTTGTACAAAGTCAAGAAAAAAGCGTGCAATAGCAAAAGCAAATATTGTCAATATCTTGATGGCGTTGTTAGGGAAAAACCAGCAAAATGCTAGACCTGCTGCTAATCGGCACTTTGGGATTTCTCGGCAGTTTCGGTCACTGCGCGGGGATGTGCGGCCCGCTGACAGTGGCGTTTTCTCTTTCTAATTCCCGCAACGATAAATTAGCTACTTTCCGCTTTCATTTGCTGCTGAATTTGGGGAGAATTGCTGCTTATGCTTTGGTTGGTGCTGGAATTGGCGGACTGGGTTCGGCATTAATTGCTGGCGGACAAATGGCCGGTACTGGTAGCGGATTGCGGCGGGCGATCGCACTTCTGACAGGTACAATGCTGATTTGGTTCGGTGTGGTGCAAATTAAACCCGATTTTCTGCCGCGATTACCACTGTTGCACCCAATGTCGCACGATCGAGTCGGACAAGCAATGAACAAGCTTTCAGCACAAAAAAACTGGTGGGTACCGATGGCTTTGGGTTTGCTTTGGGGTTTGATTCCCTGCGGTTTCCTCTACGCGGCGCAGATTAAGGCGGCGGAAACGGGAAATCCAGTTTTCGGTGCGGCGACGATGTTTGCTTTCGGACTCGGCACGCTGCCAACTATGCTGGGAGTAGGTTTTTTTGCTGGCAGATTGAGCGCAGACAGGCGGAGTCAACTGTTTCGGATGGGCGGGTGGGTGACAATTTCGATCGGGATTCTCACCTTGCTGCGAACCGACGAAATGGTCGATTTTACAGGCCACGCAGCGCTGTTGTGTTTGATGCTAGCACTATTGGCGCGTCCGGTTAGCAAGTTTTTGCCGGCACTGCTGCGATACCGCCGCGCCTTGGGTGTGGGTGCGTTTGTCCTCGCAGTCGCCCACACGTTTCATATGCTGGATCATACGCTGCAATGGAATTTTGATGCTGTGTCTTTCATGTTGCCGCAGCATCAGTTGGGAATGGTGGCTGGGATGTTGTCGCTGCTGTTGATGCTACCGGCTGCTGTCACCAGTGTCGATCGCCTTCAACATTATTTAGGCAAACTGTGGCGGCGAATTCACCTGTTAACCGTCCCCGCTTTTTTGCTGTCCGCCATCCACGCAGCCCTCATCGGTTCCCACTATCTCGGCGGCTTTGAATGGAAGTTGCACAATCAACTGCTGACCGCCGTTTTAGCCGTAGTTGCAGTATTAGTTCTCGCAGTGCGATCGCGCTTATTTTGGTCAATTTTATCACTGGAGAATTTCTATGTTGCGCCTGTCAAACCAAAATAAAATTTTGGGGTTGTTAGTTTTTTTAGGATTGCTAATTGAAGCAGCAATTCCCAATGCGCCGCACTTAAACTCGATTTCAGTTTGGGCGCACGAAGTGGAAGTATCGGGAGATGTAGCCGCTACCTTTCACCTAGAACCCAACCACAACCCCCGCGCCGGAGAAACCGCCAGAGTTTGGTTTTCCCTGACTCGCAGGGGCGGTCAAATTATCCCACTAGAGCAGTGTAACTGCAAATTAGCAGTTTATCCCAAACAGCACAAAGAGGGGGATAAGCCCCTGATGCAGCCACCTTTAAAAGCAGTATCTGCAGAGAAATATCAAGGCATTCCGGGCGCTGACATCGTATTTCCCAAAGCTGGTATTTACGAACTTCAATTGAGCGGAACAGCCAAAAACAAAGCTAATTTTAAACCATTTAAATTTAATTATACTGTCACGGTTCGCTAAGATCATCTTTCCATCACCGAACATAAATCTTATAGAGGCGGGTTAACCGACAATAAATGCCTAAAACCCACAATCTCATAAACCCGCCCCCACCCAACCTTCGGTAATATCATATACGCTCTTCATCAGAATCATTCATCTCTCTCTTCTCTTTCTCTGCGTTCTCTGCGTTCTCTGCGGTTAAATCATTCCGATCAAATCTGTATAAAACCTTAAAAATTGCCAACTCTACAAAATCTCACAAATTTTTACATTACATTATAACCAGTGTCAATTCTGGAAATTGTTCAAACTAACCTCTCTTGAACTGACTAAAGGATATAACAATGGATATCTTATCAAACACCGTCGCGCTATCGCGGATGCAATTTGCGCTAACGGCAATATTCCATATGCTGTGGCCAGTTCTGACTACCGGAATGGGGATTTATCTAGTAATTGTTGAAGGAATGTGGCTGAAAACTCGCAATCCTGACTACTACCACCACGCTCGTTTCTGGTCTAAACTCTACGTCCTCAACTTCGGCATAGGCGTAGCTTCCGGGATTCCGATGGAATTTCAATTTGGCACGAATTGGGCACCATTTTCCGAAGCCGTCGGTGACTTTTTTGGCAGCATTTTAGGCTTTGAAGCTTCAATGGCATTTATGCTAGAAGCAGGCTTTTTAGGAATTATGCTATTTGGTTGGGAGCGCGTTCACCCGATCGTCCATTATTTCGCTACAATCATGGTAGCCTTCGGCGCTAACCTATCCACAGTGTGGATTTTAGTCGCCAACTCTTGGCTGCAAACTCCAGCGGGCGGAGAAATGGTCAACGGCAAATTTATTGTCAGCGATTACTTTCAAGCAATTATGAACCCCTTCGCATTAAACAGCATTTTGCATATGTTTTTTGCGACGTTAGAAACTTCACTGTTTGTAATTGGCGGCATTAGCGCTTGGTACATTCTTAACAAGCGCAACCAAGCCTTTTTTTCCAAATCATTAAAAATTGCCATAGCCACAGCCATCGCCGTTGCACCTTTGCAGATATTCATCGGACATTTGAGCGCCGAACAAGTTTATCGCTATCAACCCACTAAATTAGCTGCGATTGAAGCTAAGTGGGAAACCTCCCCAGCCGGAGAGTCAGCCGATTGGACTTTGCTGGCTTTACCTAACGAAAAAGCTCTAAAAAATGACTGGGAAATTAAGATTCCCAATGGCTTAGGATACGTTCTGGAATTCAAGCAAAAACTATCCGAACCAGTTCTCGGCTTAAAAGAATGGAAGCCCGAAGATAGACCCCGGATGGTGGGTTTAATCTACTATTCTTTCCGCATCATGTCCGGGATTGGATTCTTCTTTCTAGGATTGATGCTATTCAGTATAATTCAGTGGCTGCGAGGCAAACTTTCGCCCGAAAATATTAGCAATCAACCTTGGCTGATGCGCGCTTGGGTATTAGCTGCACCGCTGGGATATATTGCTGTAGAATCCGGTTGGATAGTGCGCTGTGTCGGCCGACAACCGTGGGTTTTATACGGGCAAATTCGCACTGCTGATGGTGTATCGAACATCCCCGCTAGCAATGTTTTAACTTCCCTCATCTGCTTTGCCGTTATCTACAGCTTTTTGTTTGTTTGTGCGATGTATTTCGGCAGCAGAATTATCCGCAAAGGGCCGAATTTAAATCTACCGATGCCGGGATTAGAGAATGAACCCGCCATCGAAACTCAACCTGCAGAACATATTCCGAATCAACGTCCAGCCGAAGCACAACAATAGGAGATTTTATGCAAGCTTTGGAGCATTTTCTCCCGCAAGTTTGGTTTGTAGTCTTGGCTCTATTTCTACTCCTTTACATCATGCTAGACGGTTTTGATTTGGGAGTTGGAATCTTGTCTTTGACTGCTGACGATGAGGAACGCAGGGGCATTTTAATGACCAGTCTGGGCAACGTTTGGGATGCTAACGAAACTTGGCTGGTTTTAATGGGAGGCGCTTTGTTTGGGGCGTTTCCCCTCGCTTACGGCACGATTTTAACTGCTTTGTACATACCGATTTGCATGATGCTTTTTGGTTTGATATTTCGGGCTGTCGCCTTTGAATTTCGGGAGCATTCTAACCGGAAAAAATTTTGGAATTATGCTTTTGGGGTCGGCAGTTTTTTGGCTGCTTTAGCTCAAGGATTTGCCCTCGGTGCGGTGCTTGAAGGCATTGCGGTGGATGAGGCTGGGCATTTTGTGGGGACAACTTGGGATTGGCTGGATTGGCGATCGATCTTGGTAGCTTTGACGCTGGTTCAAGGCTATGTTTTGATCGGTTCCACCTATCTAATTATGAAGACTGACGGAGAACTGCAAACAAATCACTATCGCACTGCTAAAATTGCGGCGGTGACGACTTTAATCGGAGCAGTTTTAATTACAATTGCCACTCCGATTTTTTACGAAAGTGCTAGATCCAGGTTGTTCGAGAAACCGCTAGTTTATGTATTTGTGGCGATTCCTTTGGTGGGATTGCTACTGGTAGGAATGCTGCTAAAAAGCCTAGCAAAAAAAGAAGAAAAAACGCCGTTTGTGTGGACAATATTAATTTTTCTGCTAAGTTTTATTGGCTTGGGATTGATTGTTTTTCCATACATTATTCCGACCAAAATTACGATTTACCAAGCCGCAGCTTCCCCCAGCGCCCTGGTGTTTATGATTGTGTTCATTGGCTTTTTGATCCCGATCATGATTTTTTACAACATCTACAATTACATTGTATTTCGGGGTAAGGTTACTGGCGGCTACGGCGAATAAAATAGGTTCGTAGTGAGGGCTAAAATCCTCCTAAAAATTTAAGGACTAAAGTCTTCACTACGAACGAATGGGTCGCTAAAAGCAGAATTTGTGATAAATTTTTCATCGGTTAAGCTGTGCAAAAAAGCCAACAAATCGCGCTGTTCTTGCACGTTGAGTTTGAAGCCAGAAACAAAGTTACTTTTGAGCGGATTTTCGCTGCCGATTCCCGCCAATTCTCCTTTTTTAATAGTTCTGCCGCCCGCTTTGTAGTGGCCGATAACTTCTGGCAAGGTTTTGATACTTCCGTCGTGCATATAAGGTGCTGTCAAAGCAATATTTCGCAGGGTTGGTGCTTTGAATTTGCCCATGTCAGAGGGTTCGCTGGTGATTTCGTATACTCCAGTATTGTTGGGCGGATAAGCGCCTTTCCCGTCAAGATTGTACAATCCTGTATTGTGAAAAGCTATTTCTTTGAAAGCTAGACGATCGTGCATAATAGAATCTGAGAAGTTTAGTCCGCCGTGGCAGTGAAAGCATTCTAAACGTTCGCTGTTAAATAATTCTTCGCCCCGCTTGGCTGAAGCTGAAATCGCACCGGAGTCGCCGTTGTAGCGGTATCTGTCGTAGGGAGAAGTCAGGGAAATTAAAGTGCGTTCAAAAGAGGCGATCGCCTTTGCTAAGTTGCTAAGATTAATAGGATTGGGTTGTTGAGTAAAAGCTGCTGCAAACATTTTTTGGTATTGCGAATCCGATCGCAATATTAGCAAAAGTTCCTCTTCTTTACCAACCATTCCCATTTCTACGGGATGTTCGCCAAACAAAGGTACTAATAGCTGAGATTCGAGTTTATTTTGTAGCGGGTTTGCCCAAGTCAGCACGGAATTGTAGCCAATGTTAGCTAAACTCATAGCATTGCGCGGGTGTTTTTCTCCGGTTGCGCCGACTCCTAGCGTTTTTCCGTCGGTAAAAGCTTTGGCTTGAATGTGACAGGAAGCGCAGGAAAATTCTCCTGTGATTGACAGGCGTTTTTCATAGAAAAGATGCCTGCCTAATTCGACTTTTTCTTGGCTGATTGGGTTGTCGGCTGGTACAATTGGTTTTGGTATTCCAGCGGGAATGTTCCAATTGTAAGTTGGAGGCGGTGCAGCGGCTAAACTGGAATTTGTGGAGGATAATACTGCACTCAAACTCATTGCTAGGAAGCATGATAAAATGCAGATAATAGTCAGATTTGATAATTTTTTCCACTTCATTTGATGTTTTGTAGGTAGTCGGCGGTTTGACAATTACATAGAGATTGAGGTGTGCCATAAACAGAGGCAGAGCCTCGCCTATCTGCATTACCAGGCAGAGCCTGGTAACGAGCAATGTCAAAAAACAATAAAACTCTTGTGGGGAGTAGGGGGTGGGCATCCTGCCCGCCCTGAATATGCAATTTCAATGCGCGACAGCTTATTACTTAACTTGAAAGAAAGTTTGTCCCGCAGCAGGTTGATCTCCAAATGGCAAACTTAAGTTTTTCATAATTCCGGCGCAGTCGCTGTCCTTCGGTTCCGACATACATCCGGGCGGAGTATTGGCTTGATTTGCTGTTAAATTAGTTTGAGAAACTAGGGAGTTCAAGTCAGCAATGACTGTATTTTTATTTAAATCGAAGTTGCTGAAAATTATTTTTGATTTGTTAGGATTCGTACAGCTAGTCGGCTTTTGATTGTTGCCTTCAGCTTGGCATCCCGTGCTACCTAAATGAATCATAAAACCGTGCAATCCGCCACTGTGACTGCTGCCGTGATTGCCTGCGTTGTGAGCAATTTGGCTGCTTTCTGTGCCTGATTTACCGTCGGGGTTTTTGTCAGCCATGTGATTTTTCATGTCAATCCTCAGAAATTTGTAGCCGCCGCGCCAGTTCCACCACAGGGATGTTAAATTGAGGGGAGAAGGTGCTAGACTTGCGTCTTCGTGATTGAGGGTAAAAGGTACGCCGAGGGTGAATTCCAGGCCTTTGTAGTTGCCTTTGGGTATTGTGCCGATTACTCGATCGCGAATTTCGACTGTTCCGTTAGCGCAATCACCGGATTTATTTTCAAAGTCTAGCAAAGCCACATTTTGATGCTGCCATTTGCCGTCTTGTTTGAGAGTCAGCGGTACAGCTTTGCCACTACCGTCAATTAAAGCAACTTCGGATACATAAAAGCGGAAATCTGTAGGTGTAACGGTAGCAGCCGAAGTGCCTAAATTGCTGTAGCTTTCGCCACATTTAAAGGATTTTTCGCCTACCGTTGCGCTAAATTTAATTTCGATTTCTTGAGTTTCTGCGGCTGTGGCTTGATGCCTGTCAATCGCCAAAAAGCTACCCAAAATAGCTGCGCCTGCCAAGGTTGAGGCCAAGATTAGTTGTTTTTTCATTTAGGGATACTTAAAATACTAACTCAGGTAATTCCGGCCTGATTTTTACACTTTTTGCTGCAACTGTCAAATGACGGCTTGTCAAACTTATAAATAGCAAAGTGATTAAGCCTTTCTAAAGAAACAGTCGATAAAAAGCCTTAATGATGTATTGTCGATCGATAATTAATTACATTATCCCTAAAATCTCAAACCTCAAATCTAAAATTACATGAATCCTCTGCCGAATTATCGCCCCAAGCAACTTTCTCTCGGCCCTTTGGAGGCTGAGATTTTAAATATAGTTTGGGAGCTAGAAATTGCTACAGTCAAAGACGTGCACGATCGCATTTTAGCCGATCCGGATCGCGAATTGGCCTACGCTTCAGTAACAACAGTGCTGCGCCGCTTGACCGAGAAGGGTTGGCTGGCCTGCGACAAAACAGAACGGACATTCGCTTGGCAACCTTTAGTTTCTTGCGAAGAAGCCCGATCGCTTTTTGCTTACGATCGCCTACAAAAGTTTTTAGCAGTTGGCAATCCCGATATTGTAGCAGCATTTGCTGACAGCCTCGACCAAGCAACAGTCGAACAATTACAAGAAATTTCCCTTCGCATTCAAGCTGTCCGCCAAGCCCGGGAGGAGCAAAAATAATGCACTTAATCCTGATTGTTACCGCGTTGATTGCAGCTTGTTTTTTGAGAATTAGATGGTCTGTTCCTCAAGGAAATTGGGCCCGTCGCTGGCAGCGATCGCTCTTATTTTTCTTGTTTCCTCCGCTGCTGTTGTTTGCGACAGCTATCGCAGTGATTTTTATGGGAACTCAGGGACAAATGGTAAGATTGTGGGACGGATGGTTTAGCTATTTGCTAGCTGTAACTTTTTTGAACGTAGCTACAATTTTGTGGGTCAAGTTAGCGACAGATGGCTATCTATTTTTAAAGCAAATTCGCACTTTTCCTCAGAAAAAAATAGCCGGAATTAATGTCAAAATTATCAACACGCCAGCTTTTTTTTCTGCTATAATTGGTTTTTGGAAAACCGAATTTGTAGTCAGTACGGGATTGTTAAAAACCCTCGACTCAGCTCACCTGCAAGCAGTAATTGCTCACGAACAAGCGCACTACTATTATCGCGATACGTTCTGGTTTTTTTGGTTGGGATGGCTGCGAAAAATTACTGTGTGGCTGCCGAATACACAAGCTTTGTGGGAAGAGTTATTAACGCTGCGGGAATTGCGGGCTGATGCCAAGGCGGCGGCGGGAGTGGATGGTTTATTGTTAGCAGAAGCTTTGCTGTTAGTGGCGAGTTATCCGCACCGAAATTTTGATGTAGATTGCGTAGTTGGTGCTGTCGGTTCGCAAAATAGATTGGGAGAGAGAATAGAGGCGCTGTTGGCAGAGCCTGAATTAGTTTTAAAGGTGAATAAGTGGTTTTTTGCTTGGCTAATTTTAACACTTTTGCCTTTGTTGACGGTGCCGTTTCACAGTTGATTGATACCAAACCTGGGTTTTGGATACCCCTCGATCGACCAGTCAATCTTCGGCTGACGAAAGTTTGACTTGCTGCTTGAAACCGTCCCCGTCATAACTCAATAAGCGATTGTTAAGCTGTTAATTCCCGGAGAGATCCCTCGCATCTGCATGATTGTCGGGGGATGAAAGAGCAACTTCTTGTCCGCACCTTGATTCGGGAGACTAGGGGGGATTTGTCTGGGAGCATCTCATATTTATAAAAACACTTCTTTTGACTCCTTCCTTCTTCCTCTTTCCTCCTGTCTCCTGTCTCCTGTCTCCTGTCTCCTGCTATCCGGGAGCATCTCATATTTATAAAAAGACTTCTTTTGACTCCTTCTTTCTTGCTCTTTCCTCCTGTCTACTGTCTCCTGCCTCAAAACTCCAATTTCTAGCTTAGCTGGTTTTATTGAGATGCTCCCTCAGACTATCTTGATAGATCGCCATCTTTCTCTTCAAAAGTAAAAAATCATAAAAGCGGTAGAGTCTGTCGCCTGGGGATTTCGCAGTTCTATTTTCCTCAGACTCGACCAATAAAAGTGTATACTTAGTTACAAGAGTCAATGTCTAAGATGGAATAATCCAGAGGAGTGCAGCAGTGGATTTGACGAACCGAATTTCTGGATATCATCTGGTTGAGCAATTATACTACGGTTCGAGAACCCTAGTTTATCGAGCCATCCGAGAAACAGATCGGCTTCCGGTTGTCATTAAACTATTAAATCGAAACTATCCCAGCTTCAGCGAACTGCTGCAATTCCGCAACCAGTACACCATCGCCAAAAATCTACGTCTGCCTGGAGTCGTTGAACCCTACAATTTGGAGTCCTATCGCCACAGCTATGCCCTAGTAATGGAGGATTTTGGCGGCATTTCTCTGCGAGACTACGCCCAAGAACGTAAGCTGACTCTAGCAGAAATATTGGAAATTGCCATTCAAATAACTGACATTCTTGACGGACTGTACCGAAACCGAGTTATTCATAAAGATATCAAGCCAGCTAACGTCCTCATACATCCCGACACTAAACAAATTAAACTCATAGACTTTAGCATCGCCTCCCTACTGCCGAGAGAAACTCAAGAAATTCAAAATCCCAACGTTTTAGAAGGAACCCTCGCCTATATTTCTCCCGAACAAACCGGACGAATGAACCGAGGTATTGACTACCGCACCGACTTTTATTCTCTAGGAGCCACATTTTACGAACTGCTAACAGGAAAACTGCCATTTGAATGTGACGATCCGATGGAGTTGCTTCACTGCCATATTGCCAAAAAACCTCCTTCAATTAACAGCCAAGAAATCCCACAGGTAGTGTCGGATATGGTGATGAAGTTGATGGCAAAAAATGCCGAAAAGCGCTATCAAAGTGCCTTGGGCTTGAAGAATGACTTAGAACGATGTTTGCAGCAGTGGCAAGCAACTGGGAACATTGAGACTTTTGAGTTAGGAACGCGGGATGTATGCGATCGCTTCCTGATTCCTGAAAAGCTTTATGGTCGAGAAACTGAAGTCCAAACCCTGTTGAGTGCTTTCGATCGCGTGGCGAAGGGCACATCAGAATTAATGCTGGTCGCTGGGTTCTCCGGGATTGGTAAAACGGCAGTCGTCAACGAGGTGCATAAACCCATTGTCCGGCAACGGGGCTATTTCATCAAAGGCAAATTCGACCAGTTCAACCGCAACATTCCATTCTCGGCATTTGTCCAGGCATTCCGGGATTTTATGGCACAGTTACTCAGTGAAAGTGATGCCAAAATCCAAGAATGGAAAACCAAAATTCTCGAAGCACTCAGTGACAACGGACAAGTCATTATTGAAGTTATTCCCGAACTAGAACGGATTATTGGACAACAACCTCCCGCCCCAGAATTATCGGGGATTGCGGCTCAAAATCTCTTTAATTTGCTCTTCCACAAATTCATTTCTGTCTTTACGACAAAAGAGCATCCCTTGGTGATGTTTTTGGATGACTTACAATGGGCGGATTCGGCATCGCTGAAGTTAATGCAATTGCTTGTTAATGAGTCGCAATTAGGTTATCTGTTGCTGCTGGGAGCCTATCGGGATAATGAAGTCTCACCAACCCATCCCCTGATGTTGACCCTAGATGAAGTTAGTAAGGCAGGAACAGCGCTCAACACCATTACATTAGCACCGCTCGACAAAATCAGTTTGAATCAATTGGTAGCGGATACGCTAGTTTGTTCTCCTAACTTGGCACAACCGCTGACCGAATTGGTATATCAAAAAACTCAAGGCAACCCATTTTTTTCGACGCAGTTTCTGAAAGCCTTGCATCAGGATGAATTGATTAGTTTTGATATCAAAGCGGGACATTGGCAGTGCGATATTAGCAAAGTTCGAGAGGCAGCACTGACCGATAATGTAGTGGAATTTATGGCGCAGCAGTTGCAGAAGTTGCCCAGAGAAACTCAGGATGTTTTAAAATTAGCCGCTTGCATTGGCAACCAGTTCGATCTGGCAACATTGGCAATTGTTTCAGAGAGTTCTGAGACTGAAACCGCAACGGCATTGTGGAAAGCTTTACAGGAAGAGCTGATTATTCCCCAAAGTGAAGTTTATAAATTTTATGTAGGCGCAGAACAGGCGATTTCTGAAGCAACTTCTCAAACCGTTGCCTATCGTTTCTTGCACGATCGCGTCCAACAAGCCGCCTATTCACTCATTCCCGATTCAGATAAAAAAGCAACTCATCTCAAAATCGGACAGTTACTCCAGCAAAATTTATCAGAAATAGAGCAAGAGGAAAAACTCTTTAATATTGTCAGGCATTTGAACCAAGGAGAAGAGTTAATTACCCAACATAGCGAACGAGAAGCATTAGCTCAACTAAACTTTAAAGCGGCACAGAAAGCCAGAAGTTCTACAGCTTATGCTGCCGCAAGAATCTATGTACAAACAGGGATTGAGTTACTGACAGCTAACTGCTGGCAAAGTCAGTATGAATTGACTCTAAACCTCTATGTTGCTGCTACCGAAGCTGCTTATTTGAATGCTGACTTTGACAATATGGAAAAAATGGCAGGACTGGTGTTGCAAAAAGCTCAGTCGATTTTAGACAAAGTTAAAATTTACCAAATTTCAATCACTGCACAGACAGCTCAGGGCAAAATATTAGAAGCGATCGCAGTGGGGAGAAACGCGCTAAGACAATTAGGAGTTGAACTCCCCACTGAACCTGACGAAGCCTCGATCGGTAAAGCACTACAAGGCTTGGGTACCCAACTCCAAGACAGACGGATTGAAGAACTAGCTAATTTGCCAGTAATGACCGATGCTAAGGCTAAGGCAGCAATGGAAGTGATGGCAATGTTGTTTTCACCTATTTTTATTGGAATACCAGGTTTGCTGCCCCTACTTAGCTCCGCTATGGTGAGTTTATCGCTCTCGTTTGGGAATACATCCGCATCGACGGTAGGGTATGTAATTCATGGGATGGTGCTGTGTGCCTTTTTCGGAGATGCAAAAACAGGCTATGGTTTTGGCAAATTGGCGATCTCATTATTTGACCAGTTCAATGTACAGGAATTTAAATCCGTAATTGCCAATTTATTTGGAAGCTTTGTTCAGCATCACCAAGAAGCCGTAAGGGCAACGATACCGGTGTTGAAAGCTGGATATACGGCGGGTATGGAAACTGGGGATTTTCTTAGCGCTGGCTTCAGTATATTGGATTATTTCTACGCCAACTTTTTCAGTGGGGTAGAACTCGACACTTGGGAACCGGAAATAGCAGGTTATAGCACTGCCTTGGCTCAGGCAAAACAATATACTCCTCTAGCTTATTTGGATATGAAGCAGCAGACGGTACTGAACTTGACTGAAGCCGTTAGTCAACCGGATTGCTTAATGGGCCCGGCCTACGATGAAACCGTGATGCTTCCTAAGCACTATCAGGATAATGAACTCAGTGCGATCGCTCTTGTCTACATTTATAAACTGCTGCTTGCCTACTCATGGGGCAATTATCCGGCTGCCTTAAACCATATTTGCCAAGCCAAGCCGTATTTAATGGCATTATCGGGATTGGTTCATATTCCCGTTTTCCATTTCTATGCAGCTCTGACGCACCTGGCGCTCTTCTCCACACAGCCCGAAACCGAGCAAGCTGAAGTTCTCGCCCTTGTGGAAACCCATCAAACTACTCTGCAACAGTGGGCGCAAAATGCTCCGATGAATCATTTGCATAAATGGTATTTAGTTGAGGCTGAGCGGCAACGGGTTTGGGGCAATAAAGCTGAGGCAATAGATTTGTACGATCGCGCCATCAAACTAGCTAAAGAAAATCAATTCCTCAACGAAGAAGCATTAGCCAACGAACTCGCCGCCAAGTTCTACTTGGACTGGGGCAAAGAAAAAGTTGCCGCAGGCTATATGCAGGAAGCGTATTACTGTTATGCCCGTTGGGGAGCTAAAGCCAAAGTTGAACACCTAGAACAACGCTATCCCCAATTACTTCAGCCTATCCTGAATCAGCCCAAACTTCGCTTTAATCCTCTAGAGACGCTGGCAACGATTAGCCACTCTTCGCACACTTCCAGTAATAGCAGCACCAGTATTTCCGATGCCCTTGATTTCGCCTCGATTGTGCAAGCCGCTCAAGCTTTATCCAGTAAAATTCAGCTTGATGAATTACTCGACACCCTCAATCAAATTATTTTGAAAACTTCTGGGGCCGAAACTTGTGCTTTGCTACTTCCCCATCAGGATGAATGGCAAATCCGGGCAATAACTCACATCAATCTAGATAACCAGCCACCCACAACCTTACTGCAAACCCAGCCTCTAGATGGCTCGGCAGTGATTCCGCTCAAGCTGGTTTATTATGTCAAACACACCCTGGAAACTGTGGTTATTGAAGGCGGCAAAACCGATATTCCCGGTTTGATGAATGACTGTGCGCTCCAGTATCACTATCAGAGTATGCTATGTACTCCGATTCTCGATCGCGGGAATTTAGTTGGCATACTTTATCTGGAACATCGATCGACAAAAGGAGTGTTTACTCGCGATCGCCTCCTCGTCCTCAACTTCCTCTGCACTCAGGCTGCCATTTCCCTAGAAAATGCGCGATTGTATCAGCAAGCCCAAGACTATGCCTACCAGGTGGAACAATCACAACTGCAATTAGTACAGAGCGAAAAAATGTCCGCCTTGGGCAATTTAGTAGCGGGGGTAGCCCATGAAATTAATAATCCAGTCGGATTTATTTCTGGTAATATTCATGAAGCGATCGCCGCCGTCAAAGATATTACAGAATACCTGCAACTCTACCAAGAAAAATTTTCCAGTCCGGGTGACGAAATCGAAGAAAAAGCAGAAGAGATGGACATTGAATATCTCTTAGAAGATTTACCCAAAATGTTGAATTCTATGCAAGTCGGGTGCGATCGCATCCAAGGTATCAGCACCAGTCTTCGTACCTTTTCCAGAGCCGACAAAGACTACAAAATTCCTTTCAATATTCATGACGGAATTAACAGTACGATCTTGATTCTCAAACACCGATTGAAAGCCAACGAACAGCGTCCAGCTATTCAAGTAGTGAAAGAGTACGGGAACTTGCCCTCAGTGGATTGCTTCCCCGGACAATTAAATCAGGTGTTTATGAATATATTGGCCAATGCCATTGATGCACTGGAAGAATCAAATCTGGAACGGAGTTTAAAGAAGATTAAAGCCCCAGCCAATTGCATCAAGATTCGCACCGAAATGAAGTCTCAGGAGTGGGTGACGATTCGCATTTCTGACAACGGGCTAGGGATATCAGATGAGATAAAAGGTCATATTTTTGACCACTTATTTACAACTAAAGGTGTTGGTAAAGGCACGGGATTGGGTTTGGCGATCGCACGGCAGATTGTAGTTGAGAAACACTCTGGTATGGTAGAAGTGAGTTCAACTTTAGGTCGAGGTACAGAATTTACGATTTCAATTCCATGTTGATTGTTACCTTGGTAATTTATAGCCCAATACGGTTCACTTAAGACAGATCTCCCTGGCACACCCCTTCAAAAGGGGGGGACAAGAATGCCCTCTTGCGTCCCCCTTGCTTTCGGGGGATTTAGGGGGATCTCCGGGGCATAAATATGTTAAGTGAACCGTATTGATTTATAGCCAATTTTTGGATTTTTCTTAAAAATTGAAATTTTTTTACACCCCACTTGATAATTTATAGTGAGCGATGACTTCTGCCAAATTTTTGATACTTCCCTCGGACTAATTCATAAAGGAATCTCGATCGCAAATTCCGTACCTTCTCCTACGGTGGAACGGCAGCTCAAGGCTCCGGCGTGTTTTTCCGCGACAATTCGGTAACTGATGGCTAACCCCAAACCAGTGCCTTTTCCCATCGGTTTGGTTGTGAAAAACGGGTCAAATAATCGGCTCCGCACGTCTTCTGTCATGCCGATCGCATTATCGGCAATGCGGATGCAAATACTATTTTCGTTTAGGGCTTCTGTGCGAATGCTAATAGTTGGTTTCCAATCGTCGCCGTCGGCTGCTGTTAGCGAATCCATCGGAGAGGATCGCCTTTTTTGGTTATAAGCATCTTCCAAGGCGTCAATACTGTTGCTAAGCAGGTTCATAAATACCTGATTTAGCTGACCTGCATAACATTGAATCAAAGGGATTTTACCATAGTTTTTGATTATTTTAATTTCGGGATAGTCGCCTCTGGCTCGCAGTTTGTTGTGCAATATTAAGAGCGTATTATCTATGCCTTCGTGAAGGTTAGTAGGTTTTTTTGCCGAGTCGTCTAAACGCGAGAAATTTCGTAAGCTCAGAACTATTTCGCGAATGCGATCTGCTCCCATTTTCATCGAAGATAATATTTTTAGTAAATCTTCTCTTAGAAATTCTAAATCGATATTTTCAATACATTCTTGAACTTCTACCACGGGCTGAGGATAGTGTTTTTGATAAAGTTCCACAAGCTGCAACAAGTCTCGGATATATTGGCTGGCGTAGGAAATATTGCCGTAGATAAAACTGACAGGGTTATTAATTTCGTGAGCTACTCCAGCTACCATTTGACCGAGACTTGACATTTTTTCGGTATGAATTAGGTGAGCTTGAGTTTCTCGAAGTTCTTTGAGAGCGATTTCTAGCTGCTGGGCTCTGTTGTTGGCGATCGCCTCGGAGAGCCGCAAAGCATCCTCCGCTGCTTTGCGCTCTGTCATATCAAAAATGGCGCCGTTGAGGGATAAAACTTCACCGTCTGCGTTGAAAAGGGCTTGACCTTTCTCTGCAACCCACCGCACATTTCCGTCGCAGTGCATCAGGCGATATTCGATGATGTAAGGTTGTTTTGTCTTAATAGCCCGATCGATAATTGTCTCGATCTGCTGGGCGTCATCGGGATGAACTATACTAGGAAAAGCCTGCACCGGTTGAACCATAAAATTAGCTGCGGGATAGCCGGAAATAGCTTCTATGCCGCTGCTGATAAAAGTTACCCTCGATCGCCCAGCAGCACTGCACCGGTAAACCGCACCGGGAATGCTAGAAACTAATGATCTAAATTCTTCTTCCCTTTCTCGCAAAGCTGCCTCAATCCGCTTGCGTTCGCTAATGTCACGAGCAAACGCGCACTGATATTCTTTGCCGTTAAATTCCAAATGGTTGATCGTAATTTCTACCGGAAAAATGCGACCGTACTTAGTGAGGTGGTGAACTTCAATATTAACCGAACCGCAGCGTTTTAAGACTTTCCAGTGCAAACTCCAAGCAGTTTGGGGAAAATCTGGATTGATGTCGTGCACGGTCATTGAGAGCAATTCTGCAGCAGCATATCCCAATGAAGTGCAAGCAGCGTCGTTGACGTACAAAAATTTACCGTCGGGCCCGATCCAGAATATCGCATCTGCCGATCGGTCGATCGCAAATTGAGTCAGTTGCAACTTTTCCTCAACTCGGTGGCGATCGGCAATTTCTTTTTCTAACTGTTCGTTAAGCGAATTGAGAGCTAAAGTGCGATCGACAATAGTATCCGAAGGATAAAAATTGAGCGCTTGTTTTGCCAATTCTCCTTTATCGATATCATGCTGGTGCTGATTTTGTTCTACCTGTTTTAACGACTGTTGTTGAAATTTTTCTTTTTGATTTAAACCAGACTCGGCAAGTGCTTTGGGCATCAGGGCGAGGGCGGTTGCGGCTAAAAGCCAAGAAATCAAAGCACTTGCAGCTTTGAGAGTTACCGACAGCCAATATATGGAATGCCAAAGCGTCCAAACTTCCGTCAATTTAGCCGCGCCCCAGGCAAAAAAAACAAGGGCAAACACCCGGAAAATCTTGCGGTGAGAACCTTGGCGGGTAAAATAAACTAAAGATAGGGCGATCGAGCAATAAGCCAGTGCTGTCAGCGAGTCAAAAACAGCGTACAATCGCAACTCCGGCACGACGTTGCAGGCGAGTGTAGAAGATACAGCAAGTGTGGAAAAAAAAATTGTTAATTGTTCTTGCATAAAGTTCAAGAAAAAAATTATCTGTACCAATGCAAATCCGCTCAAATCTAATTATTTGATTTCGGCTAGTGAAATATTTACATAATTATATACTTTTTTCATTTTTATGAAACAGCTATTTTTTCAGGAAATGTCAAAACTGTCGAGGTTGGGTGCTGGGAACGAAGCTTTTCCCAAGTATGAGCAATGGTGAGCCTCACGGCTAGCAACGCTTACGTTGCTCCCTGTGACGGAATACAGAGGTTAGCCTACCTATTGATTCAGAAACATTTAAATTGTTAATGATCACTATTAAATTTTCTTTTAGATTACTTAAGCAGTGAGCCAGGGGTTTTTAACCGCTGGCTCACTGATGGACTAGCAGACTTTTAAGGCAGAGAAAATCTCAATTTTTCCGCTGGAAATCCACAATTAAGCACCGCCCAGCACCCAATGCACCAAAGTCCGAACTCCAAAACCGGTAGCCCCAGGGCCATTGTAGCCATTTTCTTTGTCACTCCAAACCGTGCCGGCAATATCTAAATGCGCCCAAGCAGTATCCTTGACAAACTGCTTCAAAAATAGCGCCGCCGTAATCGAACCGCCGGGACGTGGGCCAGTATTTTTCATATCGGCGTGCAATGCTTTCAAGCCCTCAAAATATTTTTCTTCCATCGGCATCCGCCAAAATTTTTCGCCGGCCAATTCTGAGGCTGCGACTATTTCGGCGGCGACGCTATCTTGAGGACTCCACAAACCCGCGATGTCGTCGCCTAAAGCAATTACGCAGGCCCCGGTTAGAGTTGCTAAATCGACAATCGCGTCAACTCCCAATTTATCAGCAAATACCAAAGCATCAGCCAGGGTTAAACGCCCTTCAGCGTCAGTATTGTTGACTTCAATTGTTTTGCCGTTGGAAGCTGTAAGGATGTCTCCAGGGCGCATGGCGCGGCCGCTAATCATGTTTTCAGTGACGGCGCTGATAAAGTGAACTTCCACATCGGGTTTGATGTGCCCGATCGCCTTTGCCGCTCCCAAAGTAGCCGCAGCGCCGCCCATATCTACTTTCATCATTTCAATGCCACTGCCCGCACCTTTGATGTTCAAACCGCCAGAATCAAAGGTCAATCCTTTGCCCACGATTGCTATTTTGCGGCGCGGTGTGCCTTCGGGTTTGTAAGTTAAGTGGATAAATTTCGGTGGTAAATCAGATGCTAGGGCTACGCCGAGAAAGGCTCCCATCCCTAGTTTTTCACAGTCTTCCCGCTCCAATATTTCTAATTCTAAACCGCATTCGGCAGCCAGACTTTGAGCAGTTTCTGCCATGGTAATCGGGGTGACAAAATTTGCCGGCGCTGCGACTAATTCCCGTGCTAAAATGACTCCGGCAGTGATTTGGCGGGCGCGGGCGATCGCACTTTCGGTACCGGCAAAACCGAGCAAATGAATTTGTTCGACTTGCGGGCTTTTGTCTTCATGTTCCGATTTGAAACGGTTGTCTTGATTCAAGGAGAGTTCTACACCTTCGGCGATCGCGCTTGCTGTAGAATCCGGCGCGCTTTTCCATACAGGAAAGCTAATTCCGAGGGTTTTGCATTTCTCTTTTTTGGCTAACTTGGCGCAAACGCCTGCTGCTTGCCGCACGGTGTCTAATTTTAAGTCCTCTGTTTTGCCCAAACCGACGATCGCAATTTTGCGAATGGGATTATTGCCGCCGACGCGGGCGATCGCGCTCGTGCCCGCTTTGCCCTTAAAATCTACTTCCAGTAACAGCTCTTTCAATGTGCCTGCAAGCTTTTCATCTAATTGTGCCAAGTCGCCGGTGAGTTCCAGGGCGTCCTCAAACAGACCAATTGCCAGGGCGTCTCCCGTCCAAACAGAGCGGGGCGTATCGGTGACTAGAAATTCCATGTTTTGATTTAGAGTTGAGATTTTAGACTTTAGATTGTACTTTTTGACACCCCCCCGGCCCAAGCGCGAGGGATTCTAGCGGTTGTCTAAGACGAGGCTGAAGCCGTCGTCAAAGACGCATCACCAGTTAAGGGACTGTCATTGACCCCATCCTCTGAATCAACGATTTCCATTGCAGACACCGCTTTCTGAAGATTCAAAGGACACGCAAATCCTACCCACTGCCCAATATTTTGCGAAGCGTTCCAGTCCGCGTTACAGCGATACCCATCAAATCCTTTGAATTGGTGCTTGACTCGTTTGCCGATAACACCATTTCGATGATCCGATTTACTGGTATAGGGTGCCGGCACCGACTCAACGGGAACACCTGCACGAATCGCTTTATAGCGGGTGAAGATTTCAAGCTGATAGAACGCCCAAGCATCTCGGTTCTGAGCTGCATCCGATTTGGTTTTCTTGCGTTGCTTTGAGGTACTTCTGATTTCAGAAAGATCCTCAAACCGCAATCCCATTCCGAAGTATGAAGCAAACTGAACCAACTGCCTAGAAATCTCGTGATTGATCTGCGTCATGATGCGACGCTCACGCGATTCTAGCTGCTTAACCTTTTTCAGCTTTTTCGCTTCTTGGAGAACCTTACGGGTTTTCTGAAACCGTCGTCGGGCGGCTTTAACTTTGCGACCATTCCAGAACTTGCCGAAGGAGTTGGGCAGTGCTGCGACTGCAATATTGTTTTGTCCTCGATCGACTCCAATCCAACCTTTAACATCACCTGCATCGGGAACTTCCATCGATACAGAAATGAGTGCATACCAAACACCTTTTTTGGACTTGCATAGCTTCAGACTGCCTAATTTGGCAGAACCTTCGATCGCTTTATCCAAAACTTCGGTATGCGAGGCGGCATGAACATCAAGAGGAATTCTTCCTTTCCGCCCTCGATAGAGACTGAAAGAGACAGTGAATAAATTGCCAGACTTGACAACCTCATAACCTTGGTTGTTCACTTCAAGCCACATTTGCTTAAAGTGCTTCACCTTAGTTTTTGCATGGGTGTTCCGAATGGTTTGATTGATCCACATCGATCCAATCTCAATATGTCTAAACGCGGCACTCGTCAGCTTTTTACGATCCTTGTTGTCAACTGCCAGCAAATCATTTGCAACAGCCGTATTGACGGCGGTGAGCCGCTCAAATTCAAGTGCTTTGCAGGCATTCAACCTGTGAAACGGAAGCTTTAACGTTAGTGTTAGTTGAGCCATATTAAGAACGACCTTAACTTGACCTGTTAATTGTATCCTGCAAATAGTCGTAGGATATGAAGAATGGTTAAAGATCCGACCCATACTGCGGGAAGACAGCCTGTTGTTAGCTTTCCTCCGTCGGCCCCAGCACGGAGGCTCTAAGCATAAGTTTTGGTAGTTAGTGGTTTGTCGTTTTTTCGCAGGTGCGGGCAAATAGATCGATCGCACAAATTCCCCGCTCCGCATCTAAATAAATTCTGCTACTATATCAGCCAAGTCCGCCTGCTTTTCGGATCTCGCACCAATCTCAATAATCTGTTTGAGGGCCGGCCCACTCGTGCCCGCCCCACTGTTAACATTTATTTCTCGTGGAACAGGCATCCTGCCTGTTATGGCGTGGAACAGGCATCCTGCCTGTTATGGCGTGGAACAGGCATCCTGCCTGTTATGGCGTGGAACAGGCATCTTGCCTGTTATGGCGTGGAACAGGCATCCTGCCTGTTATGGCTCTTGACAAACGATCGATTATCTATTCTTATTCTCTTAAATTTTCCCATGCTAAAACGACGCCGGGCCCGATTTTCTGTTTTAATCAGCGTTTCAGTTTGCGTTATTGCGATCGGCTCTTTGGTTGCTGCGATGAAATGGATGGGTTTGGGCTCATTCCAGAAGGCCGAGCAGCCCCTAGAGGCAGCGAATTCCGAATCGCAAGTCAAGATGCTGGTGTCGCTGTCACCGAGCGAGCGATCGGCGAAATTAGTTCAACTCGCAGCTACTCAGTCTGCAAGTACAAACCCGCAGCAGCAAATCTCCCCTCAAAGCCGCGCCCGCTACCTGCTTGCCAGCGATTTAATCCAGCAAGGAAATGCCGCCAAAGCATTAAACTTATTGGACAAATTAGAGCAAGAATATCCGGTTTTAGCTGCTCACATTGCCTTAAAAAGAGCGGAAGCCTACCAATTGAGCGGCGACAAAGGCAAAGCCCAAAAAGCTTGGGAGGAACTGCTCAAAAACTATCCGAGCGACCCCGTAGCAGCGGAAGCTTTATATGTTTTAGGCAAGTCAAAACCGGAATATTGGCAACAGGCAATTACTGAATTTCCCGCTCATCCCCGCAGCGTAGAAATTGCCATGAGCAAGTTAAAAGAAAATCCCAATCAGCCGGATTTGATGCTGCTAGTAGCTAAATACGGTCATTATGTCAAAGACTACGGGACAATTTTGGAACAACTGGTGCAGCGAAACAGCACCGCTTTGAAACCGGAAGATTGGGAAGAAATTGCCTTTGGCTATTGGGAAAAACAAGATTACGGCAAAGGAGCTATTGCTTACGGGAAAGCTCCCCGCAACGCCAAAAATATTTACCGAAAAGCTCGCGGTTTGTGGCTCGAAGGAAAAATCCCGGAATCGAGAATTGCCTATCAAGAATTAGTGCGGGAGTTTCCCGATGCCGAAGATACTGGTTTGGGTTTAATTCGGCTATCGCGCTTGAGCGAACCGAAAGAAGCAATCGTTTTGCTCGATCGAGTTATTAGCAAATTTCCCAATTATGCCCCCGAAGCTTTGTTAGATAAATCCCAACTTCTCGACAAAGCACGCAGTGGTCAATCCGCCTCAGATACCCGCAAGTTGCTCTTGACAAAATACAATAATTCTGATAAAGCAGGCGAATTGCGGTGGACGATCGCCCAGCAGTTTGCCAAAGGCGGAGATTTAAAATCAGCTTGGCAGTGGGCGAGAGAATTAACCACCCACAATCCAGACAGCGAACAAGCTCCAGAAGCAGCATTTTGGGTCGGAAAATGGGCACAGCAACTCGGCCGCGAACAAGACGCCAAGACCGCATTTGACTACACTATTTTACGCTATCCAGAATCATATTTTGCGTGGCGATCTGCTGTATTTCTCGGCTGGCCCGTAGGCGACTTTACCACAGTCCGAGACTTGTCTCCCAATGTAGTGCGACCCCCTCAGCGCCCCGAACCAACCGCCGGTTCTCCTGCATTGAAAGAACTCTATCAATTAGGTCAAGATAGAGATGCTTGGACGCTATGGCAAGTAGAATTTATCGACCGCGTAGAACCAAGTATTGCCGAACAGTTTACCGACGGTTTAATGCGAGTTGCAGTCGGAGACAATTTAGACGGTTTGTGGATGGTTGGTAGTTTGCGGCAGCGCGATAAACCAGATGATAGAACCCAATACCTAGAACTCAGACAGCAACCGATTTATTGGCAAGCACTTTATCCTTTTCCTTACTTAGAAACTATTGTCAAATGGTCGCAAGAACGCAAAATAAATCCAGTATTAGTAACAGCATTAATCCGGCAAGAATCGCGGTTTATGCCCGCAATCAAATCATCAGTTGGCGCCACTGGTTTAATGCAAGTAATGCCGGAAACAGCAGCTTGGGTTGCTGCACAAATCAGCCTTAAAAAGTATTCATTGGAGAATGTGGACGACAACGTTAAACTCGGTACGTGGTATTTGGATCACACTCACGACGAGTACAAGAATAACTCGATGTTAGCTGTGGCGAGTTACAATGCCGGGCCGAATGCAGTAGCAGATTGGTTGAAGAGGTTTAGTTTTAGTGATCCGGATGCTTTTGCGGAAAAGATTCCGTTTCCTGAAACGAAAGGATACGTAAAATCGGTGTTTGAGAATTACTGGAATTATCTGCGGATTTACAATCCTGAAGTTAATCAGTTAATGACTGAGCATTATGCGGCTTCTCAGAAAAAAGCCAAGCCTTAGTTAAGTTGTAGGGTGCGTCAGCAGTGCGTTATTCGATGGATAACTGATGGTTCAAAGCTGACGCACCCTACTAACTAATCGAGTTCATCGGGATCGATATTTAACTCGCGGAGTTTTGCTGCTAGTTTTTGAGCTCGCTGTTCAGATTCGGCCGCTCGCTGTTCAGCTTCAGCCACTCGCTGTTCAGCTTCAGCCGTTTGTTGTTCAGATTCAGCCGTTTGTTGTTCAGCTTCCTCTTGCGGAGTCAGAATTAACTCCCCTTCGAGTGTAAACCAGCGCAACCAAGTGCGATCGATCTTTTCATAACTTCCCTGCCACAAACCCAAACTCAATCCTAACTGAGGAATTGGCAAACCTCCGCCGATAAGTTCTGCCTGTTCGTAAACACCAGCCACCAAGCGAAATCCTAGAATTTCATTTGTTGTGCCACTAAAAACAACGTAGTAAGGAACGCGCAGAATCTGCTCATAAACATACCATTTTGTCGGTGGTCTTCCGGTTTGGCTAACTGTGCGACCTAAATCTTCATCTGCCGTACTGGGAGATAGCAATTCAACTGTAACAAACGGGCTAACTTGTTCTTGCCACATCACGTAACTGAGACGTAGATTTTCGCCTTCGTAGAGTCTCGGTACGCCCAAAACAGCAAACCAATCAGGACGTTTGTACCAATTGGAATGTCGCAAATCGTAATAAAGGTTGAGGTCAATACCAACAAAAACCTCATCTAAATCAACATTAACAGGCCTAAAGGTGTGCCGCAATAAAGGCGACTGGTAGCAATGATATTCGTCAGGCAAACCAGCTTCCTCCGGGTCTTCGCTTGGTAAATCATACATTGTCGGCAGAGTTTGCCGGGGCGAAAGTGGCGGGTCAGTCGGAGGGAGAAAACGAGTCTTTTCAATCATATTTGCACTCATAATTTGAGGACTCTATGGCATGGGGCGTTGCTTCTAGCCCGGAACAGGCCGGAAAGCCTGTTCCACAAAATGAGATTATCAAATAAATTAGCGGCATCCCAAGGAATCGCGAGTAGAAATTCCTGTTTGGGAATTAATACCGCTGGCTTTTGTGCACAATTCTTTAACTTGTGCGCCGTCCATAATTGCGTCCGTAAAGTCAGCGCCGGTGATATCAGCGCCGTCAAAAGTAGAACGCAGCAAAATTGTTTCAGTTAAAATTGCATCGCTTAAATCGGCCTTAGTAAATTTGACTTGATCTATCATTGCATTAGTTAAATTGGCTCCGTGCAAATTCGCCTCAGTCATCACCGAAGCGCTCATAATTGCTCCCCGCAAATCGGCATTAGAAAAATTAGTTAAGTCCATATTAGCGTTAGAAAATTCAGCGGTTCGCAGCATTTGACCCGAAAAATCGCGTCTTGTCAGTTCGGCGTTGCTAAAGGAGAGGGGAGGAGGGTAATATTTAGATTGAGCCTGGGCTGACCGCGGCAGGATGAAGATAGTTAGCGCCAAGAGGAATGCTGCTAGTTGCCGGAGTTTCATAAGTCTGATATTCTTGCAAGGTGGGTATTTCGTAGTGTATCCCGAACTTTGGTCGATCGACTAAACAGTTACACTCTTAATTAATAGTGATGGAGATGAAAAAAAACATATGCTAAGTTTTTTCTTAACTTGGATAGTAGCAGCGGTATCGCTAGTCATTACCGCTAACATTGTACCAGGTATCGCAGTGGTTAGCTTTCCGGCGGCGATGGTGGCTGCTGTGGTTATCGGATTGGTGAACGCGGTTGTCCGGCCGATCCTTACACTGCTGACTCTGCCTTTGACTATTATTACTTTAGGTTTGTTTTTGTTTGTTGTGAATGCAATCTCGCTTTCTCTAGCTTCCTGGTTGGCGGGTGTGTTCAGTATCGGCTTTGCGGTTAACGGTTTTTGGCCGGCTTTGTTTGGTTCGATTGTTTTGTCATTCGTTTCTGGGTTGATCGGTCGATTTGTGAATGCCGATACTTTGGCTCAGTAATACATTATCCCAGATAGTCGATCGCACAAACTGCAACCGCCACTGTTACCGCAGAACCGACTTTAACCCCTCCTTGTAAAAGGGGGGGATTTTTGCGGCGAAATATTTGTTTAGGGACTAAAAGCCTTTTCTGGGCGGGCAGAATGCCCACCCCACAAGCAGATTCACTCTTTGTGGAACAGGCATCTTGCCTGTTCTTGAGAATTGTGGAAGATATCAGTTCGATCGCACAAAGTGCAGCAGCTTCTGCTACGCTGGGCGTCCCGACTTTTTTTGCTGCCACATTTGAAGGATTGGGGACTTCTACGGAGCTTAAAATGTCAGCAGCAAAGGTTTTTAACGGCCAGTTTCGCCTTTGACAAAGTTCCAGCAAGCCGACTTCACCTGCTTTAGTGTCTATTGTAGCAATACCTGCGATCGCACTTTCGGCTAAATGATAACCGCGACAGACATTTTGAATCGCAGTTTCGATTAATTCTCGCGCTGTTCCCCGTTCGCAACCTATCCCTATCCACAAAACTCTCGGATGCCACTGAACCTTTGGCATTGAAGATGTTGGTGAGAATCTTCTTTGCGTGAAACTAATCCAAATTCGGGCTTTGATAGTTGATAAAATTTCCCCCTCCCAATACAAAGAATGTTTTTCTGGCAGACTGTTTTGCCACAAAGTAGAACCAACTTCTTGAATTACTTCGACAGTTTCCCCTCTAGCAAGAGCCGCCGCCACTCCTGTCCAGTCACCTTCGCCCCGCCTCCAACCGCTGGGAATCTCTAGCATATCTAACGTAAATTCATCGCTCATTATTCAGTTATCTATTCTGTAGTTTCACTGTAACCGCAATCTCAAAAAAAACTTAACACTCTGTTGACTGAAAATTTTGGTATAATTGTAGCGCAAACTACAACAAATCCAACATTTAAGATGGTAGAACTAAATCAGTTACTGTTAGAGCTTGAAAGCAACCTCAAATGGGAAGGACTTATAGAAGAATGGACAGAACGCCGGGAAAGTTGGGTTAGCGATGCGGCAGCATCAGTTAACCTGACATATCTAGCAGAATTGCTAGTTGAATTGGAATCTAACTTGCAGTGGGAATCGGTGGATATTCAGTGGCAAGAGCGCCGGGAAAGTTGGGTAGAAGAATGTCTGGGAGCATCGATTGTTCAAGAAGTATCAAGTTTATTGCTGGAACTTGAAACCAATATAAATTCGGAAGCTATGGCTGATGAATGGCAGCAGAATCGCGATAATTGGGTACAGCAAATGCACAATTTTAACCAGTAGTTTCGAGGAGTCAGAGCCTGTAGATATTGCGTTTTCAGGCTCTAAAATTTCCTAATGACTAATGATGCATCTTTCTGCCAAACCGCATTCAGAAAAATATCAGCGAGTCCTTCAGCCATTATAGCAATCCTAAATGAATCGTAAAAAGATGTAGGGGTAGTGCCCCCGTGCCTACCCTGCCCCCGTGCCTACCCTGCCCCCGTGCCTACCCTGCCCCCGTGCCTACCCTGCCCCCGTGCCTACCCTGCCTCATGGGGCAACCACGGTGGGTTTGCCCCTACAAGAATTACACAAATGATTTAGGATTGCTATACCTGCATTTGCTGCCAAGAAACATTCGGCTCCATAATCGTATTTTGACTGAATGGCGCGACTGCAAACATTCCCAAAAATACCTGAGCGACAATCTTCGGATTCATCTTTGGATAAACTTGTTTTTCCATCACCGTTTCCAAATAAAGCCTCAGCCACATAGCTCATTATAAAAAACCACCAGTCTAAATCAATAAAATTTGTACAAATATAGCACAAACTGCAAACAAGACAAAATTTAATATGGTAGAACTAAACCAATTACTGTTAGAGTTTCAAGCCCACCTAAACTGGGACGCAGTGACGGAAGAATGGAAAGAACGTCGCAACTGTTGGATGAGCGAGGTGTCAGCCACAATGAACGAAAAACACCTAGCCCAATTGCTAGTTGAATTAGAATCAAATTTTCAGCGAGAAGCGGTACAAAGTCTCTGGAAAATGATCCGGGAAAGTTGGATAAAAGAAGGTCATATAGCATCGACGCTGGAAGAAGTATCAAGTCTATTGCTGGAACTTGAAAGCAATACAACTTGGGAAGTAATGACGGATGAATGGCAGGAAAATCGAGAGAATTGGGTACAGCAAATGTATAAATTTATAGAGTAATAATTCACTTAGTCAAAATCAAGTTTCATGGTGAATGATGTCCCTCCTGTGCGGTTGATTGTCTCGCTTCCCTCAATTACTTTAAATCCCGATCGCTCGTACAAACTCAGGGCTCGATTCGAGCTTCTGACACTCAGGGATAGCGATCGATAAGAGACTTGTGCTGCTGACAACAAACGAGCCAGCAACTGCGTTCCTACACCCTGATTTCTATATTCTGGAAGAACGGCGATCGCCAATTCCGGGATAGTATCGTCAACCCAGCCAAACCCCTTGTCATCCTCTGGAAACAAACGCACCCAGGCGGCTCCTACAGGCTGGCTGTCGTTCAATTCGATCGCTGCGAAGCCCAGATCGTTTGCGCGTCCCCAGTTTTTGACATATTTCGCAATTAAAGGATGATTGACAACCGCTTGCACCGTTGATTCGCCTTCTGCTGCCACGTGCGCCGCTTCATACAGCATTTGCCAGAGAAAAGGCTCGTCTTCCTGCGTTAGCGGGCGAATAGAATAGTGCAAAATTTGGCCCATAACAACTTTTCCCTGTGACCCTAATTATTCATCCTTGACTAAAACCCCATTCAGAAAAATATCTGCGAGTCCTTCGGCCATTTCCTGCATTTCCTGTGGAGAAGCATTGGGTTCCATAATCGTATTTTGACTGAAACCAGCGACTGCAAACATTCCCAAAAATACCTGAGCGACAATCTTCGGATTCATCTTCCGATAAACTCCTTTTTCCATCGCCGTTTCAAAGAAAGCCTCAGCCACATCGCTCATTTTTCCGATGACTTCCAACTGAATTCGATCGCGCAAATCCGGGTGAAATTGCGCCTCCAAAAAACACACCCGCATCATGTCGCTATTCTCGCGGATATTCAGCATCCGCCGCCGCATCACCTGAGCCACTGCTTTGTAACTGCCCATCTCGCTCAATTCTGTCAGCAAATCCGTCAGCAACTCCACCCATCCTTCCGTCGCCACCTCAATCAAAATAGCTTTTTTATTATCAAAATGCCGAAATAGTGTACCCTCCGCCACCCCTGCCGCCGCTGCTAAATCGCGAGTTGTCGTGCCATCGTATCCGCTGCGGGCAAACAACCGCTGAGCTGCTTGTAAAATCCGCTTCTTAGTTTCTGTTTCAGAAGGAGGAGACTGATTAAAAATTCGCATGGCTTTGCAATCGGTAATTGGCGACTTGGAACTACGGGTTCGGGACTGAAGGGCGAAATAATGTTAAGTTTTAAGTTGTGCGTGACTTTAATCTTAAACTGGAAGTAGCGCAACAGATCGCTTATGCCCCAAACATCTTTATGCTTAAAAAGCATCTCTTGTTATTCGGCATAAACTTCTTGCCCTTTGACAATCCAAAATCTAAAATCTAAAATCTAAAATCCAATGACCCTTTTGGAGATTTGCTGTATCAGCCTAACATCTGCGGCACAATAGATCGCTTATGCCTCCAAAAATCTTTATCCTTAAAAAAGAATCCCTGGCCACCGAGCACAAACATTTTTTTGTTTGACACTCCACAATCCAAAATCTAAAATCTAAAATCGAATGACCCCGCAGTTCCAAAAACTCCGTAAAGCGAAGCTATCCCGTAGGGAATCGCCCGATCGCCAAACTCGATTCATCGCCTCCCTGCTGGCCGCTGTACTGCTGTGGTGGGGCATTTCTCCCGAAATCGCCCTCGCCCGCCCCAACCCCGCTAGCGGCTCCCAAACAGTCTCTGTTCAACCATCGCTCGATCGAGTAATCAGCCAAGTCAGCGAATTTAAGCTCGACAACGGCATGAAATTCATCGTACTCGAAAGGCCCAGAGCGCCCGTAGCATCGTTTCTGATTCACGCCGATGTCGGCGGCGCAAACGAACCCGACGGTCAAACAGGTGTCGCGCACTATCTCGAACATTTAGCCTTTAAAGGCACGCCAAAAATCGGCACTACCGACTACCAAGCCGAAAAGCCGCTCTTAGAAAAACAAGACCAACTCTTCGAGCAAATGCAAGCAGCCAAGGCCAGCGGCAAAACTCAAGAAGTCGCCACATTAAAAGCAGAATTTGACAAAGTTGAAGCCGAAGCTTCGCAATTTGTCAAGCGCAATGAACTCGGCAAAATAGTGGAACAAGCAGGCGGAGTCGGACTAAATGCCGCTACTTCCACCGACGCCACAATGTATTTTTACAGCCTCCCAGCTAACAAGTTAGAAATGTGGATGTCGCTGGAATCCGAGCGATTTCTAGAACCAGTATTTCGGGAATTTTACAAAGAAAAACAGGTAATTTTAGAAGAGCGCAGGCTGCGAACCGAGAATTCTCCGATCGGACAAATGGTTGAAGTTTTTGCCAACAAAGCTTTCTCTGCTCATCCCTACCGCCGTCCCGTAATTGGCTACAGTGAAGACATTAAAAACCTCAGCCGCAGCGACGTGCAGAAGTTTTTCGAGACTCACTACGTCCCCAGCAAGCTGACTGTGGCGGTGGTAGGAGACGTGAAAGCTGCGGAGGTGAAGCGACTCGCTCAAATTTATTTCGGCCGTTACAAGGCGAAACCAGCGCCTCCAGAATTGCAGATTGTCGAACCTCCCCAAACGCAAACTAAGGAAGTGACGCTGCAATTAAAAACTCAACCTTGGTATTTGGAAGGATACCACCGGCCGGCGATGAATCATCCCGACAATGCGATTTATGAAATGATTGGTTCTTTGCTCAGCGATGGCCGCACTTCTCGGCTTTACAAATCTTTGGTTGAACAGCAGCAATTGGCGCTGGCTGCTCAAGGTTTCAGCGGTTATCCGGGGGAAAAGTATCCGAATTTGATGTTATTTTACGCTCAAACTGCTCCGGGCCGCACGGTTGATGAGGTGGCGGCAGCTTTGAGCAAGGAAATCGATCGCCTGAAAACTGAGCCGGTTTCTGCTTTGGAATTGGATCGCGTGAAAACTCAGGCGAGAGCCGATTTATTGCGATCGCTCAATTCTAATATGGGCATGGCATTTGCGCTGGTGGACTATCAAGTAAAAACTGGTTCGTGGCGAAATTTGTTTAAGGAATTGGATGCGATCGCGGCTGTTACTCCGGCTGACATTCAGCGTGTCTCTCAGGCAACTTTTCGCCCTGAAAATCGCACGATTGGTAAACTTTTGCCACTGTAAGAAGAAGGCACGACACGGATTTTGACACGAATACACGGATGAATTGTCGAGCGTGAGGCATTCATCAGAAAGAAGAAAGAAAAACTCGTTCTCAGGCCTGCCCATTCCTGATAACTTAAGACTAAAACCCATAATAAATGTCGCTTTTAGTCGAGTCTATATCCCCCTAAATCCCCCTTATTAAGGGGAGTAGGGGTTGACTTTGAGAACACTCTTGTCCCCCCCTTCTTAAGGGGGGTTAGGGGGGATCTAGACTTCGCTACAAACAAGAGAGACGATCGGTTTAACGTTAAGTTGTCACCAATGGGCAGAGCCGGGGAACGCAGATCCAGAGGCCCTGCCTCGCTATGTCACAATATAAAACTTAGGAGAAAGAATGAAAAGGACTAAATTGAGACTGAAAAAAGTAAAGTTATTTCTGCTATCGCTTTGCTTTTTTACTGTTTCACTTGGCACGTTTAATTTGTTACCTTCCTTTGCGGCGGCACCCAAACACTACGACGAATTAACATTCCCGCAGGTGCCAGAAATTAAACTGCCTAAATACACTCGCTTCGAGCTAAAAAATGGCATCCGGGTGTATCTGATGGAAGACCGGGAACTCCCGCTAATTGGGGGAACGGCGCTATTTCGCACGGGCGAGCGTTTTGAACCTGCCGATAAAATTGGATTGGGAGGATTGACGGGAGAAGTGATGCGAACTGGCGGTACTAGCCGGCATACGGCTGATGAACTAAATCAATTGCTAGAACAGCGAGCAGCTTCGGTAGAAACGGGGATTGATGTTGCTTCTGGTACTGCTAATTTTAGTGCTTTAGCTGAAGATGTGGAACCAGTGTTTGACTTATTTGCGGAAGTGATTCGGGAGCCAATCTTTGAAGCAGAAAAGTTGGATTTAGCGAAGAACCAAACTCAAGGTGCGATCGCCCGCCGCAATGACGATCCTGACGGTATTACCGGCCGCGAGTTTCAAAAATTAATTTACGGCGATCGCAGTCCTTACGCGCGCACGGTAGAATACAAAACCCTCGCGAATATTTCCCGCGACGATTTGGTGAGTTTCTACCAGAAATATTTCCATCCCAAGAATATGATTTTGGGTATTTCTGGCGATTTTGATACAGCTAAAATGCGATCGCTCGTCGAGGAAAAATTCGGCAACTGGCAACCGAGTCAGAGTGCAGAAGTGCCTGCGCTACCAACGGTATCGCCAGCAAAAGGCGGTGGCGTATTTTTGGTAAATCAGTCGCAATTAAGTCAAAGTTACGTGCAGATGGGACATTTGGGCGGAATGCTCAGCAGTCCAGATTACGGTGCTTTGGACGTAATGAACGGGGTTCTGAACGGTTTCGGTGGCCGTTTGTTCAATAACGTGCGATCGCGCCAAGGCTTAGCTTATTCAGTATACGCGGCTTGGAGTCCGAGATATGACTATCCGGGGGTGTTTGTCGCTGGAGGCCAAACGCGATCGGACGCGACAGTACCGTTTATCCAGGCAATTCGGGCAGAGATCGATCGTATCCGCACCGAACCAATTACCCCGGAAGAATTAGCTTTTGCTAAAGATTCCACCCTAAATTCTTTCATCTTCAAATTTGAAAATCCGAGTCAAACTTTGTCGCGATTAATGCGCTACGAATACTACGGTTATCCCGAAGATTTCATTTTTAGCTACCGTCGCAGTATCGAAGCAGCAACAATTGCTGACGTGCAGCGCGTAGCCAAGACTTACTTGAAACCGGAGAATCTGGTGACATTAGTAGTGGGAAATAGTGCGGCAATTCAACCGCCGCTATCGAGTTTGGGAACTGCGGTCAAAGTGCAATCTGTTGATATCACAATTCCCTCGGCGACTTAAATTTATTTGTGATTATGAGTCACCGATCCGGGTAGGGACACGGCGTTGCCGTGTACCTACGTTTTGCCGCACAATCGTCAACTAAAAATCAATAGTCAAAGGAGCTCTCGGAAACGGAATCACATCGCGAATATTCCCCATTCCCGTCATAAACTGCACCAACCGTTCAAATCCCAAACCAAAGCCAGCGTGAGGCACAGTACCGTAGCGGCGCAAATCCAAATACCACCACAACTCCTCCTTATTCATGCCCTGCGCTTCCATGCGCCGCTCCAACACATCCAGCCGTTCTTCCCGCTGGGAACCGCCGATAATTTCCCCAATATTCGGAGCCAAAACATCCATTGCTCGCACGGTTTTCTCGTCTTCGTTTAAACGCATATAAAATGCTTTAATCCCGACTGGATAATCGCTAACAATTGTCGGCTTCTTAAACAAATCTTCAGCCAAATAGCGCTCGTGTTCCGACTGTAAATCTAAGCCCCAACTTACCGGGAAATCAAACTTTTTGTCGGCTTTTTCCAAAAGTGCGATCGCCTCCGTGTAAGTAATCCGCTCAAACTGATTGTTAATAATATTTTCAGCCGTAGCCAAAACCGTCTTATCAATCCGCTCATTGAAAAACTCCATATCCTCCGGGCAGTGATCCAAAACGTACTTAAAGATGTACTTTAAAAACGCCTCAGCCAAATCCATATCACCCTGCAAATCGCAGAAAGCCATCTCCGGTTCAATCATCCAAAACTCAGCCAAATGTCGCGAAGTATTGGAATTTTCCGCTCGAAAAGTCGGGCCAAAAGTGTAAACATTGCCAAAAGCCATTGCCATAACTTCCGCTTCCAACTGGCCGCTAACTGTTAAATAAGCGCGCTTTCCAAAAAAGTCTTTCGCATAATCAACCTCTTGCGAATCTGTGCGCGGCACGTTCTTTAAATCAAAGTTGGTAACGGCGAACATTTCCCCCGCACCTTCGCAGTCACTAGCAGCAAGAATCGGAGTGTGAACCCACAAAAAGCCGCGTTCTTGAAAAAATTGGTGTACCGCCGCCGAACAAGCATTGCGGACTCGAAACACAGCGCCGTGCGTGTTTGTGCGCGGCCGCAAATGGGCGATTGTCCGCAAAAATTCCAATGAATGGCGCTTTTTTTGCAGCGGATAAGTTTGCGGGTCTGCTTCGCCGTAAACTTGTACTTGTGAAGCTTTTAATTCAATTCGCTGTCCTTTCGCCGGTGACGCTACCAGCACGCCAGACACTTCTAAAGATGCACCTGTATTTAGTTGTTTGAGTACATTTTCAAAGTCTGGCAAATCCGCATTGATGACTACTTGCAAATTAGCCATCGCCGAACCGTCGTTGACTTCCACAAAGGCAAATTCTTTTAATTCGCGTTTGGTACGCACCCAACCTTGAATAGTTACAGTGTCGTCGGGTTCGCCACCGCGCAAAATTGCTGCAATTCGTTGATTTGTCATATCCACTCCCGTTTATTTAATATTATTTTGCACCATATTTCTCTCTTTTCTCTTCCTCTGCGCCCTCTGCGCCCTCTGCGGTAAAAAAATCCAAAACTATCCCGCATAGGATTTCAAAATCCAACCCAGCAAAATGCCCAGTCCCCCAAAGCGAACTGCTTGCCAAAAAGGTTGTTTTATGCTTCCCCAAGAAAACAGACTGCTTTCTAAATTTAACTCGATCGTTTCCAATTCTTGCTCAATTTCCCGCAATTCTTTTTTGAGTTCCGGCAATGGATTTCGGCGTCCCGACTGGCGGATTTCTTCGCGCCGATGGCCTAGTTCGACTTGGCGCTGTCGATCGACCTGAATTTGAGTGTAACGCTCTTTAACTGCCGCGAGCGATCGCTCCACTGCTGCGATCGCTTGAACAAACTCACTTTCTTGCTCTTGGGGATTTAACTCTGACGGCTGTTGAGGCATTTCGATCCGTAAACCTGACAATAATAATAAAAAAAACCGATTTCCAATTAAGTTGTTATTATATGCAGTATATTTTTTAAATTCAGAAACGGCAGCCAAATCCCTATAATTGCCAATTATGCTTGAAACTACACAAACAACCCAAACTGTCAACCTCAACGAGCTGAGCACGGTAGAACTAGCCCAAGCTCTAGCCGCGCGCCTCGCCATCCACGAAAAAGATTGGCACCGCCTGAAAGCCAACCGTTCCGCGCGGGCCTGCGAGCAAGCTGCGGCCGCTTTGGTCTTTTTGCTCAAAAAACAGCCCGAAGAAGCTCTCCCGCGCTTAAACCAAGCAGCAGGATGGCTGGATCGATCGATATCTGCTCCTCCCTGTCCCACCCACGGCAAATAATTTTGAGTTTTGAGTCTTGAGTTTTGACTTTTGAATTGATTAGTCGCTCAAAACTTAGACAATCGCGCCGCTCGATCGAGCAGCGCGATTGTGAGTTCAAAAGATTTATACTTTTTTGACTCAAAACTCACATTTTGCATTATTATCAGCTATCAATAGCCACATCCTCCAAATTCTCACTGCAAACTTCAGCCCGGAAACCAAAAAAATTCCAGGACTAGCTGAGGTGAAAACTGCTGCCAACTGGCGGTGCTAGCGCAAGCGAGGCAGTCGGTAGCGACTGGGAAGTTCTTTGCACAGCCGTAACTCTGTACCTTGAGAATTCCACTCTACCCGATCGAATATTTGGTAAAGAATAAACAACCCCCTACCACATTCCTGTTCCACATGGGGGAGTGCCGATTCATCTGCAACATCCTCTGCTAGGAGAGTGTCGAAATTATCGGTATCAAGATCGCAACCGCAAGGAGCCTTAAAGCCAGCACCTTCATCCGATATCACCCACCAATATTGGTTTTGGACGATCGAAAAACGGACTCCAACAGTTTTACCGGGGTCTAACTTGTTACCATGCTTAGCAGCATTTACCAAAGCTTCTTGAAGCCCCAACCGCAATTCCGCTTGCCAGTGATCCGGAAGCTCTGCTAGGAGCAGATCCAAAATAGGACAAAGGTATAGAGTAGAAGCGAAGCTAATCGTAATCCAATTGCGTCCGACGGGACGAGGTGAAATAGCAATCACTCAGAAAACTCCCTAACTTTCAGGTGGATAAAGTTCACACCCTGCATAGTTGGCTCCCTAGTATTCAAAATGCTAATTAATTGAGCGGCGCAGCTCTACTTCTATCTTAGAGTATCAAAGCAATTAAGAACAGCAAACAACGTCACAAAATATTCTGCGATTCTGAGAAACTTCTGCAGAGAACCATCAGTAATTTTACTTATAACTTCTTCCAGCCCCGAAATTTTTGATTTCAGCTTTTGCCAACTCGCAACCAAACGGTTAGCTGCATCCCCCAAGCCGTCAACACCTCTTGAACAAACGATCCCCACCTGGAAAAGCCCGCAAATAACTATAAAAAAGTCGATCCCTTGACCCTCGCCCATCAGGTTCGACCCTCGCAGCCGCTGGGCAAGCTGCATCGCCCAGAACTTGGTCTTGCCACCAAACAGCAAAATCATCATACCTAGGTATGTTGCAGCCAAAACCCGATTTATTTTCCAAAATGCGATCGGGCAAAATATCTCGGATTGCTGCGATCCTCACAAAATCAATATTCGTTACAAAACTTATTAATACTGAGTACGGGCGATCGCCAGAACCCAACTCGCCAAACTTGACGAATCCTTTGCTGGCCTAAGCCCAGCGCGTTTGCAAAATTTTATAAATCTGAGCGTCGCGATACAATAGTTAAAGTAAATAATTATTTCTTTACATCATGCAAACAACCCCAGCCATCACCACAGCCCCCATCGCCGGCACTTACTGGCAGTGGCGGGGGCATTCAGTATACTACGTTCGATCCTCTTCGAGGGCTTCGCTAACGAGCGATCGGCATCCCGAACGCCCTCCCCTGCTGTTAATTCACGGTTTTGGCGCGTCCACAGACCATTGGCGCAAAAATATCAGCGGCCTGAGCAAAGACTTTGAAGTCTGGGCGATCGACCTGATCGGATTCGGGCGATCGGCAAAACCCGAAATGCAGTACAGCGGCGACCTCTGGCGCGACCAACTCCACGACTTTATCACCAACATCATCGGCCGGCCCGCCGTACTAGCCGGCAACTCCCTCGGAGGCTACGCCGCCTTGTGTGTCGCCGCCCAGCGCCCCGAATCAGCCGCCGGACTCATATTAATCAACAGCGCCGGCCCCTTCAGCGAACCGCAGCCCGCACCCGAAGCCCCGCCCTTGCAAAAAGCCATATCTACGGTAGCTAAAACCTTATTTCAGCAAGATTGGGCAAGTTTTCTGCTGTTCCAGTACGTGCGCCAGCGATCGACAATTCGGAAAACCCTAGAAAAAGTTTATCTCGACCAAAGCGCCGTCACAGACCAATTAGTAGAAGAAATTTACCAACCATCCTGCGATCCTGGTGCCCCCAAAGTATTCGCTTCCGTATTCAGAACACCCCAAGGCGAAAAAATCGACGTATTGCTGAGTCAATTAAACTGCCCGCTGCTAATGCTGTGGGGAGAAGGCGATCCGTGGATGAATTCTACAGAAAGAAGCGCCAAGTTTCGCAAACACTATCCGCAGTTGACAGAACACTTTATCAAAGCTGGTCACTGTCCCCACGACGAAGTACCAGAACAGATAAACGAACTGATTCGCGCATGGATAATTGACAAGGGCATTGTTCACTGTTGACTGTTGACTGTTGACTGTTGACTGTTGACTGTTGACGGTTGACCAATGACTACTGACTAATGACTTAATTTAACTTTCTGGTTAATCTCAACTCAAACATTCTGAGGAGACCGAAACCATGACCAGCAAAAAGACTCGCCGCAATTTTATATTGAGCAGTATAGCTGTTGCCAGCGGCATTGCAGGCGCTAAGGCGATCGAACAGCAGGATCGGGAAATCGCAGCCGCACCCAATAACCAGGCGGCCACCACAGTAAAAATGCCAGAACGACTGTTAGGCAAAACCGGCGTGACAGTGCCGATTTTTGGTTTGGGATGGGCCGGACAAACACCCCTATCGCAGCAGGGAAGAGAAGCAGAAGCGGTGGCGCAAATTGAACGCGCGATCGAATTAGGCATTCGCTATTTTGACACGGCGGCCGAGTACGGGCCCAGCGAAGAAAACTTAGGCAAAGTTTTGCCAAAATATCGATCGCGCCTATTCCTAGCCACAAAAACCGCCGCCAGAGACAGAGACGGCGCGTGGAGAGACTTAGAACGATCGCTCAAAAGACTGAAAACCGATCGGCTAGACTTGTGGCAACTCCACCACGTCTCATTCCAAACAGAATTAGACCAAATTTTCAGTGCCAAAGGAGCAATAAAGGCGATCGAAGAAGCCAAACAGCAAAAAATAATTCGTTTTTCCGGCATCACCGGACACCACGAACCAGCCATCATTGCCGCAGGCTTGCAGCGCTATCCTTTTGACACAACATTAATCTCCCTCAACGCCGCCGAAAAACACCATCCGCGCTCCTTTGTTACCAGCGCTTTACCAGTTGCCAAAGCCAAAAATATCGGCGTCATAGCCATGAAAATACCAGCTTACGGCAAATTATTTCAGAACGGTGTTTTAGATGGAATGCACCAAGCAATGGGCTACACGCTTTCACTTCCCGGCGTGCACTGCTGCGTCATCGCCGCCGACTCAGTAAAGCAACTGGAAGAAAACTTGAAAGCCGCCCAAGCATTCAAACCTTTGAACAAAACAGAAATGGCAGCAATTGAAAAACGCACCGCCGCTGCTTGGCAAGAAAATACATTTTTCTGACAATGGACTTAGTTGCCAATTTCCAAAGGTCGATCGGCGTTGCGAAGCTGTCAAAACTCCTCAAATCAAAAAACCAGGCGACACGATTGGGTCGCCTGGTTTTTTATCATAAAAGATGCAATTTGTCAACAGCAACGAGCTACTATTTTTTCCGTTTAGCCTTATCTAACCGCCTGCGATCGCGCCACTCAACCGCAGTCAAATAAGCGACCCCGCCAGTCACGGTCAGCAGCAGTACAAAAGCCACTAAAACTAGAATATTAGCAATCGAAAATTCCACAACCCCTCTTCCTCTGATTTTACATTTTCTACTTTCGATTTTAGATGAAAAATGTTAACAATTAACAGTTGAATATTGACGGCTAACTGTTAATTGCTCACACTCCATTCAAACTGCTGGCAAATCTTCCAAAATTGTAAACCTCACATGATTGATTGCCAGAGTCCCTACGGAAACATCCTCCTTGTTCAAAGGAAGACCCCCGCTTGTGAGACTTTGAAACCGAATTCCCTTGCCAATTTCTACGTGATACCAAGCCAAACCCATAAAAAATCGCAAAGGATAAGGGCCTCTGTCTTGAATATCATCAGGATTAGATTCCATCGGCACCCAGCCAAAACCCGGAATGTAAAACTCCAGCCAAACGTGATTGAAATCCGGCTCCAGCGGCACGCCTTTTCTGTCAGCAAAAGCCGGACACTTGTAGCGCCCGATCGTGCGGCAAGCAATCCCGTTTAACCTAGCCAAAGCCAACAACACCCCTACGTACTCGCCGCAAGAACCGATGCCGCGGCGCAGTACAATATCGGGAGTGTCAATGTGAGGCCTGATCCCGTAAGAAAGTTGGTCATAAACAAAATTGCGAATGCTCAGTAATTGCCTCAGAATGTTAGTTTCTGTGCCAATTGAGGCCACGGCAGCCGATCGCACAATCTCCGTATCCATCGCCAAATTGTCATTATCAACCAAATACTTAGCTGCAAACTCCGGCGACAGCTTCGGAGCCTTTTCGACATCCCGAGGCGACAACTGATACTTAATCGATCGAACTTCTAACAAAGCCTTCCAGCCAAAAATTCGGCGTTCCCCGGGGTGCAGCCGATCGAACTTAAACACCGCCACCCGTTCCCCTTCCTGAATTTCCTCAGTAAAAGGCATTCCAATTGGCGTAATTTTCCTGACCTTTTGTCGGTGAGTTTCCGAAGGCAAAGCAATCCGCCACTCCAAATTTTCGATTTCTACCTCATCGAGAGGAGACAGTTCCTCCACATAAGACATTTCCATCAAAAAACCATTTGACAGAGCGTAGCGCTCGGCTTCATTGTAGTAAAAATACAAAGGCTGAATAAAAGTGCGATCGCGCTTCGTCAACTGAAAAGGATCTTCCGAATTCGGGTCGTCCCGGATGTAAAGTTCATCCCCGGCATAAGCCACGTACAAAACCTCTTCCCCGGTTTCGGAATCCTTGTGAAAAGCCAAACCCGAAGGCGACTCAAAGGGAGTCAAAACGCTAAATTTAATCTCCCCAGTTCCCCGTTCCAAACAGTAAACAGTTTGCTCAGTCTTGTCGCAAACCCAAATTTCCTCATCCCGGACTGTGATATTTTCCACCCCTATACCGGGAGCGTAAAACCGAGTAATTTCCCGACCAGTTTTCATGTCAAAAACCAGAATATAGCCCAATCTCTGGCAAGTCACATAAAGCGTAGATTTCCAAACAGCAATCCCGTCAGCAGGATAAGAAAGTGAAACAAAATGTTCCGGTTTGAGTTCAGCGATCGCCCCGTCCCGAACTGCGCCCCGACAGCAACAAATATCCTCATCCCGCGCAAACCAGAGAGTATCTTCCGAAATAGCCAGCCCGGTTGCGCCCGCAAACTTAGCCGTTTGATAAGGATTCAAAACAGTAGTGTTGTCACTTTCTCGATCGATCTCCAATAGCAGCCCTTCGGCGCGATCGACAGCGAACAACCTATTTCCTAAAAAAGCAATGCCGTGCAGTGCCAAGACTCCGATGGGTCTTACCATCCGCAGCCCCGAAGGCTGTTTGTCCGAGAGAACAGGTGAATCGAGATTCATGCTAAATTTCTTGCCGGTATTGTACAGAAAACCTGATATGTAACTTGTAGCCGATCGCTTGAGGTTCACCAGCAAAATTGCCTAGTTTCCTGATATCCAGGACTGACGCATCAACCGGGTGTTTTTACGAAAAGACGCGTTGTACCCTCTTACTAGAGTTAAAAGAGCCCGAATATTAGTCTTTGTCAAAGTTGGGTTTAACAAGCTCAACCCAACCTGCTGCCGTGAATGGAAGTAAGTATAACTACTAAGCTACCACTGACAAACGCGACAGAGAATTCTATGTTGATCAGAGCGACCCAAATAATCGTATCTGCCTGAAGATATAAATTAAGTACAACAGATTACTATATCCGTCAAAACCTTGGATAGAATAAAACCGTGCGATAAAGTTCCTAGGTTCATCAAAAGGCAGGTTCGTCATGGCTTTGAAGTCTGCTCTAAATATCGGTACTCTTTCCTTAATTCTGTCTTTAGAGGCAGTTGCCGCCGGTAGTTTTTTAATACCAGCAGAGGCTCTCAACAGCCCCGCAAACATTGTCCAGCGCGCCTCACCACCGCAGCTACCCCTCAACTTGCAAACAGTTCAACCCCCTGAACCCAGCGGAAGCAGACCGAACATTCAGCCAACGGGCTCCACGTGGAATAGCTTTCAACCGCCGGAGGACGGAGTACCCGGAAGGCGTGAAGGGGGAGGAACCCGCGGCTTAGAATGCCCCACGGCCACAACTGCCTTAACTGCCTTGATTCCCCAATCAACTATGGGGCAAACCATATCAGCAAAGCCAACATTTTTCTACTACCTTCCCGTAGCCCTCGACAAAACAGTTCAGTTTGAGTTAGCAGACCAAAGAGACAAAACACTATACAAAAAAAGTTTTCGCATGGTAACTAGCCGTGCAGGTATCGTTAGCGTCAGCCTCGGCTCCGACGACAACTCGCCAGCCCTGGAAGTTGGCAAAAACTATCAATGGTACTTTACTATCAAATGCAACCCAAAAAATACAAGAGATGATGTTCTCGTTTCCGGGTGGATCAACCGCACCGCACTCGCCCCAACCGTGAAAACAGAGTTGGATCGATCGTCCGATCTCACCAAGCTCAGCATCTTCGCCCAACAAAGTCTCTGGTACGAGTACCTGGCCACTCTAGCTCAATTGCGTATCGAGTCTCCCAGCGATGCCAGTTTAGCGATCAAGTGGTTAGCAGTGTTGAACTCAGTCGAACTCGGCAAAATAGCCCAAGAACCCTTAGTCGCAAGTGAGTTAACACCTATCACAAGAAAATAATTCAACACCAGTTTCAAAAAAGAATGCAACGGTAGGCAAGCCCCAAACGGTGACGGAGCATCTCACTTTTGTCGCCAAGCTAGAAATTGGAGCCAGCAGCCAGGAGCCAGCAGCCAGGAGGAAAGAGCCAGGAGGAAAGAGCCAGGGGAAAGAGTCAGAAGAAGTGTTTTTACAAATATGAGATGCTCCCAACGGTGATAGCCATCAGTCATTGCCAAATCTCAAATCTCAAACCTAAAATAGTATGACTGGTGCAGCAAGTAGGAAAAATTCGGTTTAGAGCGCGGTATTTGGCAGCGCCACAGATGATTTTTGGCTGTTGCGGGTTGTTTGGTCGATCGTCCTAAATAAATTAAAATTTGTGTACTGATCAGCAGTTCGGACTTCTGGCATCTTGAAAGGCGGACTGTGGAGATTTTGATGGTAAAATTTCGCCTAATACTAAATGATAAACTAGCATAGTCAAGCAGCCGACAAACTTATTTTAGAGAAATTATTAATTATGCGCCCGAATGCAAATATTGCACTATTTCGGTTGGGGATTTCACTTCTAACTGCGCTCCCGATGGTTTGCTTTTACGCCAATAAAGCTATATCCCAAACAAACGATATTTCTCAGTTGCCCGTCGCCGCTGACAACTCAGCAGATACGGGCAATCAAGTATTAGCACTGCAAAAACTGGAAATCAACCAGGATGAAACAGCGACCAACTTAAATCAGCTTCCCGATTCCATCGAGACCAACCCTGAACCAGAAGCACAATCGACCCCCGCCGAGAACAGCCAAGCTGCCTGTTCCACAATCGATGAAACTGCTTGTGGTGCGGGCATCTTGCCCGAACAAACAAATCTGGTTGACAATGATCCCCAATGTCAGAACCAGCTACATTGCAATCATGTTTTAGCCCAGAACCAACCCTCGCCGCCTCCCAACCTCCCACCGCCACCGACTCAGCCAGATCCAAATCGCGATCGATTTCTGCAACCTGCCCCGCAGCCTTCCCCAGAACCTCCCCAAGTACCGCCCACAGTAGCGCCGGAGTCTCCGTCTCCGTCGCCAGTTCCCCCAACGCTGCCGAATACACCAATTGAGGTGCAGAAAATTCAAGTAGTTGGCAGCACAATTTTAAGCCAAGACGAAATTAATGCCTTAGTCAACCCCTTAGAAGGCCGTTCTACCACCCTAGAACAGCTCAAACAAATCGCCGACAAAATTACCGAAATTTACCTCAATCGTGGCTACATCACTTCGAGAGCAGTCTTGCCGCCCCAAACTATCACCGCAGGGGTAGTCCAAATTCAAGTGATTGAAGGCAAGCTAGCCCGAATTGAGGTAGAAGGAACTAAAAGATTGAATCCAAGTTACATCCGCAGCCGGATTCGACTCGGGGCGGGAATGCCTTTAAGCACAGCTTCATTAGAAGACCAACTCCGGCTGCTGCGAGTCGATCCTTTATTTGACAATGTAGAAGCCAGTCTGCGGGCTGGGGATAATGAAGGCGAGAGCATTCTGATCGTCAGAATCTCGGAAGCTAATCCATTTCAGCCTAGTTTAAGCATTGACAATTACTCGCCTCCCAGTGTCGGTTCCGAAAGATTGGGAGTTAGTTTGCGGCACCGCAATATAACAGGAAATGGCGACGAACTGGCAGGGGCTTATTATCGATCGCTCGGCGATTCAGATGTGTTTGATTTCAGCTATCGCGTGCCGCTAAATGCGATGAACGGCACTTTGCAATTGAGGGCGGCGCCAAACCGCAACAGTATTGTACAAGCACCTTTTAACCGTTTTGACATTTCGGGAAAATCGCATTTATTTGAATTAAGTTACCGCCAGCCGTTGCGAAGAACGCCGATCGAAGAATTTGCCTTATCTGCCGGTTTTACGTATCAAACAGGCAGAACTTTTCTCGCTGGCGAACCGGTTTCTTTTGGCATCCGCCCGGAGTCCAAGGGTGTCAGCACTACGAGCGCAATTAAGCTGGGACAGGACTACATTCGGCGCGACCCGCAGGGTGCTTGGGCCGTGCGATCGCAATTTACGATCGGCACTAGCTTGTTTGATGCTACTGAATACGAAGGTTCTGATCCCGACGGACAATTTTTTAGCTGGCTGGGTCAAGTGCAGCGAGTACAGCGATTGAATGACAAACATTTATTAATTGTGCAGGCAGACTTACAGTTGTCAGCTAATAGTTTGTTGCCTTCCCAGCAATTTGTAATTGGCGGTGGACAATCTTTGCGCGGCTACCGCCAAAATGTCCGTTCTGGCGATAACGGCTTCAGAGTTTCCATCGAAGATCGGATTACTTTGCAGCGCGATGCTTCGGGAAATCCCAAACTTCAATTGGCTCCTTTTTTGGATGCGGGTACGGTGTGGAACGTTGCGAACAATCCTAATAAATTAACAAATCAGACATTTTTAGCAGGTGTGGGTTTGGGGGTAATCTGGGAACCGATACAGCGGGTGAACCTGCGCCTAGATTACGCTTTTCCTTTGGTGAGAATTAGCGATAGGGGCGACAATCTGCAAGATAAGGGAATTTACTTCAACATAATTTATACGCCATAAGGAGAGAGGGGGAAAGAGGGAGAGAGGGAGAGGGGGAGAGTGGGAGATGAAGAAAATATTTCCTTCTTCCCTCTTCGTTCTTCCTTCTTCCATCCGTTACATCCGTTACTTGCATCCGTTGCCGAACTTCCCTCTTCCTTCTTCCTTCAACATCGGATCTTATATCGTTTTCGGTTGCATGGGTATTGTTCAAACAGTCAACAGTCAACAGTCAACAGTCAACAGTCAACAGTCAACAGTCATCTCTCCTGAGTGCAACCGGAATTGATATTAATCGCCGACTTCCCCGACAACCTCCGCAGCAGCCTGAGTTTCGAGCCAGAGTTTGAGCAGCAAGAGCTCCGCCCGATCGCCCAACACAGTCGCAAACACCCCGTCAGCCCCCTCAGACGCGTCAGAAATCCACGTACCGCGCAGAGTCACTTCTACAAAGTCAGCATCAGCAACACAAAGGTTGATCGCATCGTTGTCGTTTCGGCGCGCCTCAGATTCCAACAGAGACAGCGCTGGCAAATTCACGGGCAGCAAAAATGCCGCAGTGCTCGGTTCGACGCTGATGCTTTGACCAACTCGCATAGCCAGCACAACTCGCAGCGCCACTAACTGTTCGGGAGATTGAGCTAAACGCTCTAGGTTAAAGCCCGTTTCAGTGTAAGTCAACTTCAGCATATTGACAGCCCTAAATTTGGAATTGAAAGTTTAAAATTGAAAATCGGGAATTGGGAATTGGGCATCGGGCATGGGGCATGGGGCATGGGGCATTGGGCATTGGGCATTGGATAGGTCGGAATGAAAAGTTTGCTATTCCGAACTAAAATCCTTTTTAATTACAGGACTGAATTAGCTATTAACTATTAGCTATTACCAATTACCTGTTTGGCCCATGCCCCATGCGCCATGCCCTATTCCCCATTCCCTATTCCCCAATTTGGTATTCGTGCCAAAACAGTTCGGCAAAAGCAACAGTGGGGTGTATGGGGGCCTTCGGCTTAGTTCGCAGAGACATTCCAGCTTCTATGGGAGTTCGATCGCCCTTACGAGAGTTGCACCGTTCGCAAGCAGTCACCACGTTGTCCCAAGTATGCGGGCCGCCCTTCGAGCGAGGCATGACGTGATCCAGCGTCAAATGCCGATTGCTACCGCAGTATTGGCAAGAATGAGCGTCGCGGCGCAGAACTTCCCGGCGATTCACCGGGGGCACTTTCCACAGGCGTTCCCTGTTACCAAAAGTCAAGCGGATTTGTTCGGGTACGTGGATGCTGGTGCTGGGCGATCGCACCAGCCAGCCGTTGCCAATGCTAAAATCCAGAGGTTCAGCCTTGCCTGTTACCAACAGTACGATCGCCCGTTTGATGTTGACACGGCTCATTGGTAGGTAATTCTGAGAAAACACCACCACAGATTGCCTCAATACATCAGTTACTACGTTCACGGCTTGCTCCTCCTCGTCAATTTTGGATTTTAGATTTTGGATTTTAGATTTTAGATTTTGAATTTTGGGTAGTCCTATTTAGGTAAGGGTGGACATAGCTCTTTTCATGTAAGGCTTTCAGAGCTTGGAGCCAACCTTACAGACCTGAAGTATCTAGGCTTTTTTAATGCTTTTGCAGCTACAAAGCCAAGACATTAACGAAATAATCAGCACTTTGAACCCTGTCCTGAGCAGATACTTGGATCTTTGTACACGGTAGTAAATCAATGAACTCCAGACTGCCAAGGAATTTCAACCATCCTTACCTTTAGGGCACTACCGAATTTTGAATTTTGGTTGCTTCCTCAGCATTGGCTACATCTGGTTTTTTGCCAGTTCCCCAAGCGGATCGAATTTCTCAAATATCCAATCAAATGCCCCCGCTTCTCTTACTTAGAAGCGGGGGCTAGAAAAACTGCTTTCATGCAAATTTTCATCCTGTCTTGGTACAGTCGTTTAGCTGTACCTCCCGCTTCGCGTATCTCGATCTGGCTGTGCCACTTGCAGACCCTCGTGGTCTATCTCGTTGTAATTAATTTCTGCAATTTGTCCTAATCCACTATAACCGTGTTTATTTAGGCCCAAGCCCCCCCACGAGGTCGCTGCGACAGTCGCAAAACCCGTGCTAAAGACGTGCCGTAACGACTCTGAGCGACCCGTGGGGCGATCGCACTTCAGTTGATAGGTGGAGTAGGTGGGGAGAAATTTCACAGCAGGCAGAAAGTGGTAAGAGAGCTTTAAATCTAGCTGTAAACATACTACACTGATATTACACATATGTCCACCCGTCACGGAGAAAAAATTATGCATACCCTACCTAGAACCTCAACCACCGAAATGGAAGTCACCAGCATTCGACTCGAAAGAGAACTCAAAGAGAGACTTAAAGAGCTCGCAGGCAATCAAGGCTATCAAGCTTTGATTCGAGATTTGCTCTGGAATTACGTGCAGCAGAAGTCGGGAGAGTATCGGCAGATGTTTTCTCGATCGGATATTCGAGCCAGCATTAATGCCACAGCACAGCAGGAGGAACGCTGCGCGCTTACAGGAGAGTTGATCCGACCGGGTGGGCCGATGTTATTAGGCCTGACGATTCACGGCGAGATGGTGCCGCTGAGTATGGGGAGTATGGCTGGATAAACCAGTTTACCGAAAATTTGTGAGAGCGATCGGCCTGGGGTGAAGGCCCCAGGCGCTGAAGATCATTCTATTTTAGATTTTAGATTTTAGATTTTAGATTTGGGAATGACTTATGAGATAAAGGTTTGGAGGTTGCCTAGAATTGCATTTTTTTGTGAAAAAATATAAAAATACTTCGGACAGTTGTTGAGTGCCAACCGTAGAATAAGGATTTCAAGGCGATGTGGCAATCGAACTACCAACTGACATCTTGCACCATTTTCAATAAGCTTTTTATGGGCGGGCTCTCCTGCCCAACCCCTACTTTCCACAAGAAATTGCACTTGTTGTGGAACAGGCCGGAAAGCCTGTTCTTGAGAATGATGCAAGATGTGAGCTACCAACGAAAAATCTAAGGTTTCAGATTACGAACTAAAAACAGTCCGGGCTATTGGTATAAAATCCCGCAGTATTTAAACAATATCTATTTAACGAACCACGAAGACGGGTTCGGCGAAGCCGTTGCCGTAGGGTAGAGCACGAAGAAAGATAGAGAAGAAGATGGGTAATGTTAGCGGTTCACAATTCTGGTAACGCAGCTCCAGATGCTCCAAAAGGCGCGGGTTAATGCTAAACTTTCCATCGGGCGTGCCGAACAGACGATCGTACATTTGATGAAAAAAATTAAAGTAATGCTGAAAAACCGCTACTTGACTGCTGTAAGTTCGATCGCCCTTCTCACAATTATTGCCGGATGTGCAGCTACTGAATCACCTCAACTTGCACCTCCCTCTCCTGTAGCTGAATCTTCCCCGCCGCCAGTTAAACCAAGTCAGCCTCAGCCCTTAATAGTCTCTGCTACCAATCCCGAAACCCCCACAAATACCAAAATCCAGCAATATCTCAACGGGTTGACAGCCCAAGGTTTTGCCAAAGAAGACCAAGGCATCTGGATGCAATCAGGCAATACATTGCTAGCCAATCATCAAGGTACAGTTCCTCTGTCAGCCGCTTCTATTACCAAAGTAGCAACATCTCTCGTCGCGCTGCAACAATTCGGGCCGGAACATGAATTTATTACCTTAATTGGTACAACAGGAAAAATAGAAAACGGCGTATTAAAAGGTGATTTAATTGTTCAGGGAAGCGCCGATCCTTTGTTTGTCTGGGAAGAGGCGATCGCCCTTGGTAACGCCTTAAATCAAAAAGGCATCAAGCGAGTCAGTGGCAATTTGATAATTGTCGATAAGTTTTACATGAACTTTGAACTTGATCCCCTCAAATCGGGAGAATTGCTCAAACAAGGATTGAACAGTCAAATCTGGCCCAGCGAAGCCGCCGCCCAGTATCAAACCCTGCCTCCCAATACGCCCAAACCCCAAATAGCAATTGAGGGTACTGTACAAGTTTTGCCAGCATCTCCCAATGACGTGCAGCCTTTAGTCAAACATTATTCTTTGCCCCTTGCTGAACTGATTAAAAAAATGAATCAGTACAGCAACAATCTCATGGCAGATATGCTAGCTGATACTGTCGGCGGCGCCAAAACAGTCGCGCAAAAAGCAGCAGCAGCAACCGGAGTTCCGCCCGCAGAAATTCAACTCGTCAATGGTTCGGGATTGAGCGAAGAAAATCTCATTTCTCCCCGGGCTGCTTGCGCGTTATTTATAGCTTTAGAACGCTATCTTCAACCTTACAGTATGACAGTTGCGGATGTCTTAACTGTAGTTGGGAAAGATAAAGGAATACTATCAGAACGGTCGCTTCCCCAATTAGCAGTGGTCAAATCTGGCACATTGGATAATGTTAGCGCTTTGGGCGGAGCCCTGCCCACTCAAAAACAAGAAACAGTGTGGTTTGTGATTATGAATCGCGGGGCAAATGTCGAGACATTTCGCACTCAGCAAGAGGTTTTGCTGAAAAGCTTTTTGAATGAGTGGGGAAGTGTTCAAGTTTCGCCGCCAGAATTAACGCCAAATCCTGCTAGAATTAGTAAGGTATCTCGCAGCGAAATCATCAATTAATGGGGTTTGGAGTAAGGATTTTATTCCTTGATTTTTAAGTAGCGTAAGGTGCGCCATAAGCACCCAACCCTGTCAAGGTGCCATCGACGTATTTGCGTCATTATAGGTCTTGGCGATCGGCAATAAACAAGATTTATTATTTATCGGCAAATTCCGAGGAATGCCCTATTTATAAAGGTGATGAAACACTCTCAGGATACAAACACCAGATTATTATTCCCATCAAACTGCTCTGTCTCTACAGCTTGCGAAAATAGCCGTTGGAATACTCACAAGCATAGAGTACAGAGACTTTTTCAGGCTTGTCTGCAAAAAACTCATCACAAGCACGTTTTACACCAGGCGATTTGAAAGGCTCAGCAGTATGTGGACGTGAAAACACCTTTTCATCATAATAAATGCCAAATAAGCAAATAGCTCCTGGCGTTAAACGCTCGTAAACATGGGGCAGTACATATTTAGTAGAGCTATATAGATCGCCGTCCACAATTGCAAAGCTGATCTTATCTGGAAGACATGAAGGAACAGTATCCTCAAACCATCCTTTATGAATATGTGGTAGATCCAGTCCAACAGCGGAAAAATTATTTTTGAATTCGTCGAGTCTCGCTGTCATCGAACCTTGATCGTATACTCCATCTTTAATATCGTCTCCTTGTAGTTTTGGAAGCCCTTCAAAGCTGTCAAACACATGAAATTGTTTCTCCGGCGCATACTCATTCAGAACTTTTTTGATCACAATCGAACTTTCGCCAGCATTACAACCCACTTCGACAACATCACCAGATACTTTGTATGCTGCTGTTTGGCTTGCCAAATGAAAAATATTCATTCGAGCTTCTATACTTGCCATACCAGGCGATTTGGGAATAACTTGACCGTTCAAACGCAATTTATTCAATACCCGATTAGCCAAACGATGGCGTTTGCGTGGAGTCCGGTGATCCCAATCAAAATAAGTTGCAATGAAAGTATTGTTCATGTCGTTTGCTAGATAAAATTGTGAATAGTGGTTGAGAGGATGGAGGACTTCACTTAGAATCCTGGCATCAGCAGCATAGTGGTGGCACCGAATTACATAGTTTTGAATAGCGGTGGAATAAACGTTTGGGAAGCTGCTAATAGCAATGACTTTAAATAGAAGAAATGAAAATCCTCTCTTTGCAAAGAAGTTGAGAAACACTCACTTCATTGAGACTAGAGATAGAGTAACAAAAGAAAATGTTGCTACCTGAGATACTTCAAATTAGTTTACTTCTCTAGAATTGCACGCAATTATGAAATCAGGATGAAATCCCGATTGCTGCAAAGCATGAAATCATCTCCTTTTCAGAAGAAAGAGGCAATTACTTCAATTCACATCACAAGTAAAGCCTGATGAGCGGTAGGTTCTCACGTTTTGTCAAGGTAAATTATGAAGACCAGCCCGCTCAGGAGTGCGATCAAGGCACTTGCGTCATCCCAGGGGTAGGCGATCGGCAATAAACCTAGTTTATTGGTAAGCTGTCGCGCATTTAAATTGTATATTCAGGGCGGGCGGGACGCCCAACCCCTACTCCCCAAAAGATTTTGATTTTTTTTTGACAGAAAATTTAAATCCCGCAACAGCTTAATCAGTTGTTAAAAGAATGGGGAGTTCTCCTTTTTTACTCCGCAATTGAATTTAGCCAACTGTGGCTTCCTCGTTTTTTGCAATGGATTAGGGCTAGATTATTCGGGTATATATTTATGGGTAGCAGCTTTGCTTGCGAGGATTTTATCGGCTATATTTTCGGATGTATTGTGGAGTGGGTTTTGGTGGTTTGTCTGAAGCATAAAATCATGAAAAGACATCAAAAATCCTAACAGGTTCGTAGTAAGGCTTTTAGTCTTTTCTGTTGATAACCTCACATATCATCTTGATCTGGGATCGATCGGCTTAGCTACCACAATGCCGATCGCACTTTCGACTCTGCTAATATATCTGTGCAAGTCGTAAGCAACTGTCACCTCCCCAGCCGGGGAAGCGTGAATTAAGCCCAGATTCCCGTCTGCATTCCTGTACACAAAACCCGTATGGGTGACATCCAATCCTTTAACATCCGTGGCTACCGCTACAATATCCCCTGGTTTTAATTGAGAATAAACACTTTTTATCCGATTTGTCGGGATGTAATTAACAGTATTTTTGGCTAATTCTGCTTCTTGGCTGACTATGCACTGATAAGTCGCTTCATCTTTGACCATTTGCGGGTAACTGCTGCGGTGCTGGCTCATAAAATTTAGTGTTTTATTCATGGGAACTCCACCTAATTCAGCGGTGATATTTTCCACACTTTGCCGTTTTTGATTGTCGTTAATCCATTCGGAAAAATAGTGCAATCTGCTGCAATAACCGTTTATTTTACCATTTAAATACCGCTGTTCTTCTATGCGATTGACAAAATTTTGATAGTCGTAATCTTGTACTGCTACGCCCCGCGAAATAGCCAAAACGGTTTCTACAAACAAAACGCAATCAAATTTATTCAAAGTTACGATCAACTTTTCTTCGCCGGATTCGTCCAGCAAACCAGCGGCGTAGGGCAATCCTTGGAAATTATCGGCGATCGCCTGGACGATTTCTCCGATCGGGCGATCGTGCAAATTTTGTTGTTTTGCATACTGTACAACCTTTTCAAAACGTGCTATGTCTTCAGGCTGTGCAACGGTTTCTCTCTCGGTATTGTTTGAGTCTGGTCGTCTCGCCAGTACATCCAGCAATTCGGAATAGGAAATTGCCGCTAAATTGTTGAAGTCCCAAAACATACTCAGAAAACTGGAAACAGTTTGCTTGTTTGTTACTTCCAGATTTTCGCTTTCTCCCGTCAAGGAAAACGCTACATCCGCGCCCTGTCCTGCTGTTTGTCGATCGACAACATATCCCGTAGCAGATTGAGACTGAAATGCCCAAACATCAGGTATCAAAGAATTATTCACGCCGACGATCGCAAATCCCAAAACAGCCAGACTCCAAAAATTTCTCATGTTTTTCAAAGGATTTTGCTTCAACTCAGTGCTATCCTGAAAATTTTACAATTACTAGAAGTCTCAATCAGCCTAGTAGACAGATAAAATTGGCAACAGCGGACTCGATCGACACCCTTGTCATTTAGACGCCGCCCTATTATAAACTGATCGTGCGAGTTTGATACCACAACACTGTAATGCAAGTAGACCGCCGACGCAGCCCAATCGGGCCCCAACGCCCAATCCAGCCCCGACGCCAAAGCAGCGAGCGTCCAGTCAAGTCCCGACGCCAAAGCAGGGAGCGTCCAGTCAAGTCCCGACGCCCAATCCAGACCCGACGCCCAATAGACTTGTTGCAAAAGTCGCTCTCAATTCTTGAAATTATCTGCGTTAATCTGCGTTCATCTGCCTTGTATCTGCGGTTGACCGATCGAGCAAAGATTCATGCAAGAGGTATAATCCAATCCCGACCCCAAAGCAGCCAGCGCCTAGTCGGGCCCCGTCGCCAAAGCAGCGAAGGCCCAGTCCCGTCTCGTCGCCGAGTGAGGACGAAATTTTCTCGGCTCAAATACCGTAACATTTTGTGTTTAATTGTCGGGGCGATCGCGTTTTTTTGGCTCGTCACAATGCCCTTCAGAATTCGCCGTCCCCCAGAACCGCCAGTTATCTTGGCTCAACAGGCCGTCTCGCCTCAAGAAACACTCTCGCCTCCGACAATTGAACCATCGGAAAATTTAGCCGCTCCTCAAAGCGAGCCTACCTTTAGCTACAACATCAAAACACCTCCCAATCCCGTTTACTCTCAAGAATTGCAAGGGATTGTTGATGAATCTGTGAAAATTGCAAGCAGCAAAGGATTGCCTGCAGAACGGCTATCAATTACCTTATTTGATGTCAGCAATTCCAAAACTCACACCTTTGCCGGATATCAAAATCAAAGTCTCAGATTTCCCGCTAGCGTTGCCAAGTTATTTTGGATGGCAGCCTTTTACTCAGCCATAGAAAAAGGCATAATTACGCAAAAAGAATCAGCCTTCAAAAACGATCTAGAACAAATGATTGGCATCTCCAACAACGATGCTGCCAGCAGGCTTTTAGACAAAATCACAGATACAAAATCCGGGGGCAGGCTCGCCGGAGAAGAGTTGCAAACATGGCTGAAAAAGCGCAATCAAATTAACTCCTTTTTCCAGTCAGCAGGCTACAATGATCTTCGTATAACCACCAAAAATTATCCCATATACTATTTGAGGCAAGAAGGTCCAATCGGTCGCGACTTGCAATTGCGGGGCGATGCTTCCCAGCCGATTCGCAATCAAGTAACTACCGACCAAGCCGCCAGATTAATATATGAAATCTATACTAGGCAAGCGGTTTCTAGCGTCGCGAGCCGCAAAATGGCTTACTTGCTGACTAGAGACTTAGACCCCAAGGCCTGGAAAAATGACCCTAGCAATTCGATACAAGGATTTCTCGGCGAATCTTTACCAACTAATATTTATTTTGGTTCCAAAGTAGGCTATACTTCCAAATCACGCAGCGAAGCGGCTTTTGTTAGAACTTTAGACGATCGCGCGATTTATATCTTAGTTGTTTTTGCAGACGATCCGGCCTACGCCAAGGACGAAACAGCATTTCCGGCCATTTCCCGATACGTTTTCGACCGGCTAAACGCTCGTGGCCCCATCACTTTGCAGTAATATGGAGTAGGGCGGGTTGACTGTTGACTGTTGACTGTTGACTGTTAGTCGAAAAGTTGACTATTGACTGTTGACTGTTTACTGTCACTCGAAAAACTGAAGGATGGTTGATATCAAATCCGGTTGCATCGGAATTATTCATCTCTCTGTTCTCTTTCTCTGTTTTTTCGGCGTCAAGAGTGGTTTAATTATTCCAATGCAACCGGATTTGATCTGAGTGTTGAATGTTGACTCGATTTTACAATTCCGGCGCACTCAGAAGTGATATTACGCACAAACAACGGTTTCTGCCAAAAATGGGTACTGACGACCACAAAAACCAATTTCTTGACCACAAATCTAGGATTTTAGGTCAAACCCGCAGCCAGAAACCCGGTTTGTTATATCCTATGAGCAAGCCGTGACGCTCATACACCAACCGCAAGCGGTATGTTGTAGGCATCTGAGTCCGGTCAAGGATATCAAGATCTTCCCTCAAGGTACTCCAATCGTTTCCCTCTACGGCGTTTTATAGTGAGGAACACGTCCCGCCCCACTTGTCACATCAAAGCTGTTTTATTGTTATCTAGATTGTTATTCTGCGATCGAAGATACGAGTATTCTACCACAATTATAAAAAAAAGTTCGGCAAGCGGAAAACTCATCGGCTTTAGCCATGAGATGTAAGCGGCACGGGCGGTTTTAACCGCCGTGAATCTTTCTTAATTCTTAATATTTAAAAGGCGACTGCTATATTAAGATATGAACAAGGAGATGAGTGAGATTGCTAACAAACTATATTTACAAATTGCGCCCCAATCAAACGCAAGTCTTAAAAATGTCGGCTTGGGTAAATATGCTTAGAAGTCATTACAACTGGTGTCTAAATGACAGAATTACCCAATACAGCCAACAGTTTGTCCAAGGCGACTACTGCGATATTAGAACTTATGGCGAAGTTTCACCGTTAACCTGTTTCGTTAGCAAAAGTGGCGCCACCGGAAATCCCTGGAAAGACTATAAGTTTGATCAAGAAGGTCAGGCTAGAAATCCCCGTAGAAGTGCGGCGGACATTCAAATTACAGCATTGCCAGAATTGAAAATTGCTAGACCAAGGTCATGCTCAAATAGATTCAAAAGTTCTACAACAGAATGTTAAACGATTAGACACTGCTTACAAGAATTTCTTTGAAGGCAGAGGATTTCCCAGGTTCAAAAACCGTAGCAACTTTACGTCTTTTACTTATGTGATGGGCGTCAAACTCTGTAGTTTAGACTAAAAAATGAGCACAGCTAGAAGTAGCCACCTTTGAATCTCAGGCAAGCTGTTGCTCAAAAACT
>NZ_JAUBRH010000035.1:0-68529 GCF_036701775.1 Microcoleus sp. N9_A2
GGTTTAACTGCTTATCAATCCATTCAACAAGCTCTCTCTATTGATGGCTCCCTTTTTTCCCCTAGTTGAGCAATTACGAGTAATCTAAGCTGCTCTTAACTTGCCAAGCAATTGCCTGACCCTGTAAGACGCTCAAGTTTAGAGATTACACCCCTGTAGTTTATCATGTTTATTGAGATTTTAGATTAAAAATAAATTATTTCGGGGTCAATTTGCAGCCGGCTGATAAATATCCGTTGCTAGCAGCAGAGAACTATGGTCATTCAATTAGCACATTGAACCAATTCCAGTTTATCTCGTAACCGACGAAAGCGGTTGCTATATCTCTCTACAATTAAAATCTTGTGGGCGGGCTAAGATTGTCCGCCCCAAATGTGTTATTTAAATTGGGAAAAGCTTACACTCTAGTTGGTATCAGAATCATATTTTTCGGAGTGCAGCAGTGCGAACGTCTCGGCTCGCGAGTTAAGCTTTTGCACATTTAAATGCGCCACTTAATAATTAACCGCTCTTTCTAGAGTATTTTGTAACTGAAGTTCTAACGGTCGGTCGGAGCGAATTTGTAACCCGGGTAAATCGTGTTTTACTAATATTTTTTCGTCTTTTTCAGCAGTGGCGCTCGGCCAGAGTACCCAGCGGCTGCCTTGGGAAAGAGTGCTTAAACTTGCAGAGTTTGGAGTCAGCCAAATTATCGACAGTTTCGATCGACCCTCAACCGCATCTTCCCCAGCATTAACCGCCGCTAAAGTTTCCAAAACTACCCGATTCCCTGAGACGAGTCCAGTCCCGGCAGTCCAAAGTTTGACGTTTAACAGGCGCTTGCTAGCATAGAAGTAAAGAGAAGCTGCTACTGTCACGGCTCGTTCAAATTCCTCTGCTTGCCAGGCCGCAGCGCTGTCGAGAGCAATAATAATTTCTTGACCGCCGGCGGCAACTTCTAACTCTCTCACCCGCAGTTCTCCGTAGCGGGCGCTGGTGCGCCAGTGAATCAGGCGGGTGGGGTCTCCGTGGCGGTAAGGTCTGAGGTTGCGGGTGAGGCCTTCGGTGGCAGTTTGCGATCGACTGCGATTGTAAAATTGCGGGCTGTCTTCTTGACCGATGCGATCGATCAAAGGACAAGTGCTCAACGGCAAAACCTGCGGGTAGACAACCGCCACCGCTTTCGCCGGACGGCTGCGGCGGCACCAAAACAACCCTAAAGGCGCAGCCGTTCTCAAGTGCACCTCTTGCCAGCGATAAATACCGCGCTGCCGGACTTCTAGATAGTATGTATCCCTGTATGTACTGTTAGGCTCTATGACTTCGATCGGGCGGACGACCTCTTTTCCCAATACAAACGGCAAGATGTCTACCACTTGCAACAAAGTTTTAGGTTGGCGATCGCGATTTTCGATTTCTAGTTCGATCGTAATTTGATCGCCCGCACTCACCGGTTCGATCGGGAGGCGACGGACTTCCAAGGAACGGAGCGATTTTCCCGGCAAAACCGCCGCTACCCCCAACAGCGCCAAACCCCCACCGCTGAGCACGTACAGCCACCCAGACATTGTATTAGTCGCCGACCCAAAAAAGAAAACCGTCATCCCCGACAGCAGCCAACCCGCGTAGGCAGGGGTAACAGCACGATTTTCGAGCCAGTCGGCGATTTTGTGACCGATGTTCATAGGAGTTTAAATTGTTAATTACTCGATCGCCCCATCAAGCCTAATTGTAAAATATTCTCAGCATTTAACACCGAATTAGCTGCGAGCGATAAGATTAGAAATCGGGCATTTTTTCGCAATAAATCTACATTGACTGGAGACAAAAAAATGAACCCATTAAACAATCCTACACCCCTTCGACCAGAGGCTCAAGCCCGACGAACACCGCCGCCGCCGCCGCCCTTGGCTGCAACTCCCGCGCCGCCTCCACCCGCGCCGAGTGCGCCCCCCGCAGCCCAGCAGCAGCGGCCTGTTGAGACACCCATCAGTACGATCGAACAAATGGTCAGAGATGCCCATAGCGCAGGAGCTTCCGACATTCACATTCGAGTCGGCCAAGTACCTCGATTTCGGATTCGTGGCGTGATGCAAGTAGCAACCACCCACCCCAAAGTAACGCCAGAAATTTTTGAACATTACCTAGCCGAAATTCTCACCCCCGAACAGCGAAAACAGTTTGCAGCTACCAAGGAATTAGATGCCGCAATTTTTTACCCGGGCTTCGTGCGGTGTCGGCTAAACTGTTTTGATTCCCTCAGCGGCGGTGCCATAGTATTGCGGTTGATCAGTTTGGAAATACCGACTATCGATTCCTTGAGGTTGCCAGAAGTTCTCAAAAATATCATTTTGCGGTCGCAGGGATTAATATTAGTTACAGGGCCTACCGGTTCGGGGAAATCGACAACCGTAGCTGCGATGATCGACCATCTCAACCAGATGGAACAGAAGCACGTAGTTACAATTGAAGACCCGATCGAATTCATTCACCCCTCTAAAAAATGCTTGGTCAGCCAGCGTGAAGTCGGCTTGCATACCCACGAGTTTCAACAGGCTTTGCGGGCAGTTTTGCGGGAAGATCCGGATGTAATTCTGATTGGGGAAATGCGCGATCGCGTTACCATCAATACAGCGTTGCAAGCAGCTCAAACTGGTCACTTAGTATTGGGAACTCTCCACACTCGCAGCGCGATTAACGCTCTCAATCGATTGTTGAACCTCTACCCGCCCGAAGAACAGCAGGCGATGCGGATTCAAATTTGCGATTCTTTAGTAGCAGTAGTTGCCCAACTTTTGTTGCCAACTGTTGACAACCGCCGCGTCGCAGTTCACGATATTTTAGTGAACACGCCAGCCATGCAGGAATACTTGATGAAAGGTGCTGATGATGAAGCTTTCCGGTTGATGGAACATGATACTTACGAAGGAATGCAGATTATCAACCAGGGTCTTTACAAACTGGTGCTCGAAGGCAGAGTGACGATCGAAGAAGCGGCCAAAACTTCTCCCGAAGCCAGCGATTTAGACCGTCGCTTGCGAACAGGAGGCTACGATGTTGGGGACGCTCGTGGCTTTGAAGGCAGCAAAAAAGAACGCATTGTTCGCGCCTAGTAGCAGCACACATACAGGGGTAGCCACAGCAGGACTACCCCACCCATCAAATCACAAGATTTTCAGCAGACGGAAATATTTGATGAGGGCTTTTGTGCGTATTTTTACTTAAAATTCAACTATATTTGGTAACAAAAAATACATTTTAATTAAAGAGTAAAATGCTAGAATCAATATCGAGTGTATTGTTAAGTTTTTTAAACGTAGACCCTACTTTACATAAACTTTAAAATTGCGTGAAAACTCGCAGGTGATTGCAAAGAAATAGTAAAGATATGTTCGGAGTATTGCCAACACTCAGCAATTTAAGTATATAGTTGTAGTGACAAATTTTGGAGATAGAAGGTTCCGACTTTGCCGATCTCAAAAATAAGTCGGTTAAAAAAGCGCTTAATAAAACTACAAGTAGGCTTAATACAAGCAATTAGTAGCAGAGCCGATCGCGTGTTTTTTCCATTAAGTGGCTTTCAGTCTAAAAAATCTTAAAACTAAGCAGAGTTTGAAAGATTCTGTCCCTCGAAAATCTGTTTAACAACTCGCTGATCACTAACCGTATTTCTACAATTTAAAGGAGCCAAAAAAGTGAAGAGTGCATTTAACCCCTCAGAAGTGTTTGAAGCTGCCAGCAAAGCAGAAATCATCGATTGCATCCAGCAGCTAGTTCCCCCAGGTTCCCCGGAACCGCAAAATCCGGAAATCCTAGCGGCCTTACAAACTCTCACCGCACAGCTAATCTGGGCCTATCAAGCCGACGGACAATTAGAAAGCGAACCTTTTAGCGACGTGCGCGATCGTACAATTCACCTATACGCATCCGCCTGCAGCAGCAAAATCAAAGGAAAAACCATCCTCATCACTGGTGGAGAAGGATGCGTGGGTCGTTTCTTAATCGCAAAACTCCTCGAATTAGGCGCAACTAAAATCATTTCCGCAGACAACGCCCGATGTCAAAACCCCAAAGAAAATCTCCCGGTTTTTAACAGAGAAGGTGCTGTAACTTTCTATGCCGCCGACATTCGCAACTTCGAGGCGCTAAAACACATATTTGAGGTAGAAAAACCAGAAATTGTTTTTCACCTAGCAGCCCAACGCCAACCCGGACTCGCTGAAATCAAAATCCGAGAAACAGTTACAACCAGCCTGTTAGGATGTAAACACATCATCCAACTCTGCGAAGAATACGGCATAGAACACTGCATCTTCTCTTCCACAGGCAAAACATCTCGATATTTTACAACTGAAGTTTACGCGGCCTCCAAAAAGTTTGCCGAATGGCAATTTGCCAAAGCAGCTCAAGAAGGAGATGTCACCTATGGGATGGTTCGCTTTACTCATATGTTGGAAAATAGCTTGTTCTGCGAGCAAATGTCCAAAAAAGTACAGCAAGGTAAAACTGTCAACGTTCACGCTCCCCACCGCTACGTAACCGCTCAAAATCTTGTCGAAGCTGTACATTTATTACTGAATTCGCTGGTTGTATCCGTTCCCGGAAAACTGAAATTTGTCGCCGTGAGTAATCTCGGGTGGCCGACAGAAACCTTGGAAGTAGCTCTTTATAAAATTCTTGAATCAGGCAAAAACCTGCCGATTTATTTTCAAGGACTTTTGCCGGGATATGAAGAACCGTTTTTCCTTGGACAGTTTGACTGGAAAAAGCCTACAGACATTCACCTCCTAATTAATGTTTTGGAAGATCCTTTTAGAAGTGTTGATGATACTGGTGACATGGTGAGTGTAGAATTAGCTCCTTTTTCTTTGCGCGTGTTAGATAAACAAGTGTCGAAACTGGAAAGCTTAATCGGCGATGCAGATTTCCCGGAGGTGGAAATCAAGCACGCTCTTGTCGCAGCGGAAAAAGAAGTGATTGCTTCCTCTTTTGCGTGGAGTTCCCCCGAAGACTTGTTGAAGATTTTGCAGTGGGGGATCAATCCGAAGAAATTGCAAGGTTATGGAACGGAAATCGCTGACTACAGCGAAATTATCGAACTCCTCCTGCAAGGAATTTGCGGGCGGCTTAACCAAGAAGTCTTACACAGTGCGGGAGTTACTGCAGATGAGTTTGATGACTTAGTTGAGAGTCTTTCAACGCTGGATTTGATTCAAGCAGAAGTGGGATATTTGCGATCGGTGTCGAGATATCTCAGAGAATTTGCACCCCCCGCACAGTTCAACACCAAAAAATCTGAACCTTTTGCTATCCCCGATGCAGCGTAGCTTGAACATAGTTTTGAGTTGGGAGATTGCTTCCTGACTGGCCACCCACAGGGGGTAAATGAGTTATATCAATTCCGGTTGCACGAGCGAAATGATTGTTGACTGTTGACTCAAGATCTAAAAACTGAATGGTTGAGTGTTAACTGTTGACTCCATTTTATTATTCCGATGCAACCGGATTGGATGTTAAACATCGACTAAGTGTTTAGTTGATTAAAAATATAACACCCAGAAACCTGGTTTCTTTTAGAAACCTGGTTTCTCCAGTCTGGCCTTGTTTGAGGTTTAATTAAATTGAGTGACTTAACATTGTCAGAATAGACATGATATGATATTAGTTGCGATCGCACAACCGCAATGAAATTAATTGGTAGTAATGACGCTATTCCTAGTAATTTTAGGAGGACTTAAGTCGTCGCAACTAATGTGAAAATGATGATTTTTTGCGTGCATGATATAATGATACTTTAGAGAGCGTGGCGTCGTGAGTTAACAAAGGTGCAATAAGATTAAATAAACTCAATGAACGGAAAAAATAAAATAAAATTAAGGTACTAGAATTGTGGAAATTAATCAGCTACTGTTTCTATTGATTGATGTTGTGCTATTGACGATCGCCCTAATCCTGCTAATTCCCGTTGCAGTTCTATTCCTAGAATGCAGTGCAGCTTTCTTGTCGGGCTTCGGTGAAACAGCAAAAAGTAAAGAACCCCGCCCCAAAATAGCAGTTTTAATTCCCGCCTACAATGAAGCAGCAGGAATTGCCGCCACCATCTCCACCATTCTGCCGCAGCTAACACCTCAAGACCGCCTGTTAGTCATTGCTGACAACTGCACGGATGCTACGGCAGAAATCGCCCGCAACTACGGTGCAACGGCGATCGAGCGCCACGACACAGAACGCAAGGGGAAGGGATACGCCCTGGATTTCGGCTTGCAGTCGATCGCCTCAGACCCCCCAGAAGTAGTCATTATGGTTGATGCAGACTGCATCTGTGAGCCAGATTCCATAGAAACATTAGCCCGCGTTGCAATGGCAAAACAAAGACCGGTGCAGGCCACATATTTAATGGAACAACCGCCAGATCCTACCCCAAAAGATTCCATTTCAGCCTTAGCATTTCTCGTGAAAAACCTCGTCCGCCCCAGCGGATTAAAACAGCTAGGATTCCCGTCATTGCTAACAGGTACGGGCATGGCTTTTCCCTGGTTAATCATTCGAGATGTTCCTTTAGCTAGCAGCAATATCGTGGAAGATATGCAAATGAGTTTGGATCTGGCGATCGCCGGACATCCAACCGTATTCTGCCCCGAAGCCCGAGTCACAGGGTGTTTGCCGCAGCAGCAGGAAGCAGCTAAAAGTCAAAGAACCAGATGGGAACACGGACACATCCAGACACTGCTAACTCAGACTCCCAGGCTGGCGACAGCTTCGATCGAGCAACAGCGTTTTGACTTAATGGCGATCGCCCTCGACTTATCCGTCCCTCCCCTTTCGCTGTTAGTCGCTATCTGGCTAGCAGCTTTTGCAGCCTCATTACTAGCAGCAACCCTCGGAATATCTCCAATTCCGGCCGTCTTGTTAGGACTACAAGGATTGCTAATTTTAATTTCAATTGTCGGCGCTTGGGCTAAATTTGGGCGTGCCGACATTTCCGGTTCCACTTTGTTATCCGTACCTTTTTACATACTCTGGAAAATCCCTTTGTATCTGGGTTTTCTGCTCAAACGCCAAACCAAATGGGTGCGAACAGAACGCGATGTTTAATATTTAGATTGAGATTGTTTAACCGCAGATATCTGCGGTTAAAAAACATTATATAAAAACTCAATAAAAGCTCACCGCTGCACCGGAATTTCGATCGCAAACTCAGTCCCTTCACCCGGTGCGGAAATGCACATTAGCTTCCCACCGTGTTTCTCTACCACAATCTGATAGCTGATACTCAACCCTAAACCGGTACCTTTCCCCACAGCTTTTGTAGTAAAGAAAGGGTCAAATATTCGCGATCGTACTTCCTCCATCATCCCCCGACCATTATCAGCAATATAAATTCTCACCAAGTTTTTGTCGCATACCTCAGTCCTAATCTCAATCTTTCGCTCAAAGATTGGAGATAAAGGATTTTCTAGTTTGTCAGTTGTCTCCGGTAGCCCAACTCCTAACTCCACTGCATCAATTGCATTGCTCAAAATATTCATAAACACCTGATTTAACCCAGAAGCATAACAATTTACATTCGGCAGTTCACCGTACTCTTTAACTACCTCAATGCCATGTCCGAGTGCATCCTTTTTTAACCTGTGTTGCAAAATTAGCAGAGTCGAATCAATCCCGGAGTGAATATCCACGGGTTTCATCTCGGCTTCATCCAGGCGTGAGAAATTCCGCAGCGACAGCACAATATTGCGAACGCGATCCACCCCAGACTGCATCGATTGCAGCATTTTCGGCAAGTCTTTTTGAATAAAAATGAGGTCAACATCCTCTGTTTTAGCAACAATTTCAGGAGTCGGATTCGGGTAAGACTCTTGGTAAAGCTCAATCAATCCCAGCAACTCCGAGCTATAATCGCTAGCGTGAATGACATTGCCATAAATGAAATTAATCGGATTGTTAATTTCGTGAGCAACACCCGCCACCAACTGCCCCAAAGAAGAGATTTTTTCAGTTTGAATTAGTTGACTCTGGGTCGATCGCAATTCGCACAAAGTAACTTCCAACTGTGACGCTTTTTCCCTCAATTGCGCCTCCGACTGCCGCAAAGCATCCTCCGCCAACTTGCGCTCCGTAATGTCCTGTATAGTCCCAAATAACTTAATAACCTTACCAGCATCAAAAATAGCTTGTGCCTTAACACAAATATATCTAACAGCTCCATCAGCGCGCAAAATTCTCATCTCATACTCGCAAGGATTTCCTAACCGACTAATCTGCTCTACTACCTCTAACCACAACTTTAGATCATCTGGATGAATTTGCTTCCTGTGTTCTAAAATAGTGGGTTCTGGTAGTTTAGGATCAAGGCCAAAAATTCGGAATACTTCCTCAGACCAAGTTAATTTATCCCCCTCCAAATCAAATTCCCAGTTACCCAGGTGCGCCAGTTTTTGAGCTTCTTGCAGCTTCGTTTCTTTAGTCTTTAATTCCTGCGTGCGCTCTTCTACTCTCACCTCTAGCGTCCGCGAATAATCCTCCAACTGTTCCTTAGCCGCCGACAAATTAGCAACTAGCACTGCATTTTTCAGAGATATAGCCGCTTGGGAAGAAAGTATTTTTAAAACCTCCAATCTAGTTGGAGAAAACGCTTCTGAAGTTAAATTATTTTCCAGATAAAGAATCCCTACGAGTTTGCTTTGATTCATAATCGGAGTACAAAGCACCGATTTCACTTGCTGCCTTTTAATATAGGGGTCATGTGTAAATAAACCTTCCGTAGCCGCTTCTCTTAAAACTACATCAGAGTGCGTCCTTTCAACATAATTAATCACCGTTATTGGCAAAACATCCGCTGGAGCCACTATCGGACATTGCTCAACTGCAATATCTGAAAACTCCACCGATGCCGCTGCTTGAATCACCAATTTTCCTTCCCTGGGGATCAACAGAAAACCTTTTTGTCCCCCAGCATTCTCGATCGCTATTTTCATTAATTTTTCTAACAACTGGTCTAGCACAATTTCACTAGATAGCGCTTGAGATGCTTTCACAACAGTTGTCAAATCTAATAAACTGTTGTGACTGCTGGTCGTGCTATAATTAGTGCTAGTAATAGTTCGATCGCCGCTGGGTTTTGTCGCCGATGCAGGGGGCAAAGACATCGGATACTGGGACTCCAAATGTTTGACCTTGGCGGTTGCTCCCCAATGAATATAGCCGTAGTAAGCATCTATCAGATAAATCTCAGCCACTTTTTTTCGATCGCTAGCTAGATAAAATTCTGCGGCTAGTTCGTTTGCTAGCGCTTCTTCGTGGATGTATTCATTCTTCGATGCTCCTATCACCGCTCGATCGTAATACTGAGCAGCTTTTTCATATTGTCCCAATACTCGCGCTTTTTCTGCTTCTACTAAGTCATATTTGTGCTGATAATTTCCTGGAGAGTTCAACGCCCAATGCTTCATTTTTTTCTGAAGTGAAGCCACTTTTTTTAAATGTTTTTTCTGTTCATTTTTTGAAGCTGCAGGATACAAAGCTAAGAGCGCTAGAGAATAGTAAAAATTGTGGATGGGAACATACATCAGGGACATCACAGCCTCAGAGTAATTTGATGCTGTCATGGCATTTTCCGCCGATTTAGCATAATCTTTAAATACATAATGTAGCCATGATTTATAAAAATAAACTACAAAAATTACTAGATTATTTTGACTCTCCTTTAAAGCTGGCAGCATTGTTTCTTCATTAAACTTTTCGCCAACTAACAAACTATAATTGGCTGTTTTACCTGGCAAATTTAAGACTACTTGCGCCGCAACTCTGGCTTGATAAATCATAAATTCATTCTTATAATTCACCAACATTTGAATATATTGACTCTGCTTAGCCTCGACTGACTCCAGAGGTTCGCCGCTCAAAAATATATAATTGCTATAAACACTAGCACAATAACAAGCATTGTTGACATCTCCCGTTTCTAGTCCGCTCTGAATACCCTCAAGTAAACCGATCAGACTTTTCCTGACCTGTTCAGACTAGGGACGGATAAAACTATTAAAAATTAGTGAAATTTGAGAGTTGTACAAGTTGGTGTTGAATCGTTCTAAAAGTGCCTGAGCCATTTGACCGTATCGGTATCCAGAATCCATATCTCGTAACACTGCACAGTGGAGCGTAGCATAGTGTGCATACCCGACACTAGACAGCGGCGCATTCCCGTATTTAAGAGAAAGAGTAACCATTTTAAATACGAGCAGTGGGAACATATAGGGTGCTACTACAAAAGCAGCCGGACCCATATTCGTTAAAATCCGTAGAGCCGCAATTTTATTAGCATCAGTCATTGGTGGCAACTCCGCTAAATCCTCAATCCGTTTGTTTCCCACCGCTAATTTTGTCCGTATTAGCCACAGAAAAAAAAATAATTTCTTGGGTTTTTGAGGAAAATATACTCCCAGCATTTTCAAAGCTTCTAGACCTATATCTATGGAAGCTTGGCATTGATTTTGATTAAAGTAGAAAGCAACTTTTAGCTCATAAACTTTGACTTTTTTTAGCGGATTTTTGGCAAGAAATATAATAACATCTGATAGCTGGAACCCTCGCTCAAAATCGGTATTTATATAGGATGATTCCAGCGCTTCGAGATGAAGTTCCATGATTAAATTGTAGTGAGTATGCCAAGCTTGTTCTGGTAGCAGTTCTATACCTACATTAAAATATTTGAGCGCTGCTTCATAGGCGGCAGAACTCTTAGCTTTCTTGCCAGCTATAAGATTAAAGTTAGCTAGTTCATTTCGCTTTTGTTGATTTGTGATGAATGCCACCCCGGTATTGAGTTGGTTGACAATATCAAAGATATTTTCTGCTATCTCCGATGCCGGAGTTGAATTCAGTAGCAGGGTGCCGACTTTTAAGTGGGTTTGTTGTTTCTGGGAGTCAGGGATCAGAGAATAGGTGGCTTGCTGTACGCGATCGTGGAAAAATCTGTAAGAAATTGAGCGTTGCATAATTGCGGGATGATTTTGATTGTTTTGTGGGATGGGCGTCCCGCCCGTCCGGTGTGTTTTCACAATTTCCTCATCAACCACGGGAATTTTGTAAGCATCGCTCATTGGCAGAATTAAACCAGCTTGCAGCGCATCCCATAAATCCGCCGCCGTTTCCGAGCCGGATTTTTCCCTCACAATTGCCAAATTTTCTAAACTAAAACGGTTGCCTATACAAGCAGCTAATTTTAATACTTGCTGCGTCTCCTCCGGCAGTTGTTTCAGATTCCGAGCAACTAATTGAACGACACTGTAATCGGCAATGCCAGCAGCTTCAATTTCCGTGATGTCCCACTGCCATGCACCAACAGTGAAATCAAAAACTAACAGTTGTTCTGAGTGAATAGTTGAGAGAAGTTGAGTTATAAAAAATGGATTTCCGCTAGTTTTGTTAAAAATTAACTCTGTCAAAGACTTTAACTTTTCAGTTTCATTACCCAAAGTATCGCACAGTAGCTCAGTTACGCTGCTCAAATCTAAACATGGCAGGATAATGTGATGCACCTGAGCACCAGTCTGTTAAATTTTTTCGACAGTTTGAACTAACGGATGAGTCGAATTTACTTCGTTATCTCGATAGGCTCCTATCACTAAAAAATATCGGCTATCCCGGTCAGTAACTAATTCCTGAATCAACTTTAAGGAAGCTAAATCTGCCCACTGCAAATCATCCAAAAATAGAACTAATGGGTGTTCTGCTTGGGCAAAGACATTCAGGAATTGTAATTGCTCAACCCCCCCTACGGACAAAAATAAAATCTCTGAAACCCTTTGTAGGCAAGTATTCCAAAGTTTGAACACAATTATTTCATTTTTCCGTTTTGATCGCTGAAACCATCATTTTCTCGTTGATTTTATTGAAGAAGAAGCTTTTTGCTTAAAATTCACAATCTGAAACTGGTGAGCTTGAGGCAGTTTCAGGGGAGGGGGGTAGTTGAGCAATTACCAGGAATTCTTTGAAGAATCGATTAAAGCGATTTTGAGATTCTGTAGACCCCAATTGTGGAACAGCCGGCTGCGAACCAATTATTAGTTCAAAAGAAGGGACAACATCAATAATAATTTCACCGTTGGTACCCAGCTTTGACAAAAGCTTTTGTTTCCAAATTGCCAACTCTTCTGAGCTTTTTGTTAATAACTGCTGTATCAATGAATCAAACGCTTGAGTTATTGCAGCATAAGGAATATCCCGCTTAAACTGGTCAAATTTGCCAGCAATAAAATAACCCCGCTGGCGTACAATTGGTTTGTGAATTTCACTGACAACTGAGGTTTTACCGATGCCTGAGTAACCGCTTACCAACACCATTTCAGTTTTTCCAAAGCTGACTCGATCGAAAGATGCCATCAAATCAGCGACTTCTTGTGTGCGACCGTAGAGTTTTTGGCGAATCAAAAATTGACCAGATTTGTCAAGTATCCCCGGCAGAAAATTTTCTATTTTGCCAGTATTTTGTAGCTGGGTTAAACAATTTTCCAGGTCTGCTTTTGCTCCAAAGGCACTTTGATATCGGTCTTCGGCATTTTTAGCTAATAGTTTCATGACAATGGATGAAACCATCTGCGGGACTTCACTGTTTAGTTGATGGGGAAGAACTGGCGTCACTGCAATGTGACTGTGAATTAATTCTAAGGGGTCGGTTGAATTAAAGGGCAACACTCCTGTGAGCATTTCATAAAACGTGATGCCTAGAGAGTACAAGTCTGTTCGGTAATCGAGGTCGCGGTTCATCCGACCAGTTTGCTCTGGGGATATATAAGCTAAAGTGCCTTCTAACACAGTACCATTGCTATTTTGATGCACCTCTCTAGATAGGCGCGTTGCCATGCTAAAATCTGTGATTTTTACTTGTTGAAAATCTGAAGAGGTAATGATAATATTTGAGGGTTTTATGTCTTTATGAATAATCTAATTTTGATGCACTTCTCCGAGAGTTTTAGTCACTTGAATAGCCAGCGGCAAAAATTTCTTAATTTTAATACATTTACCCGCTTGATGGTCTTTGATAGATTGACCGCCGCAATCTTCTAAGATCAGAGCGAAACTGTTTTTATATTTTTCTAAGCTATAGGGTTTGACAATCCCTTCGACTTTGAGATTTGAGCTAATTTTGTATTCATGTCTCAAACGGGTAATTTGTTCTATTGTGGGATATTCGGTATTGAGTGTTTTAATGATTACTGACGATCGATCGGACTCTCTGACTGCGCGATAAATGATGGACTTTACACCAACTTGAACAACTTCTGTGATTTTGTAACCGGGAAGTGCATTCATGGCTTTTATTCTCTGACGAAGTATGGGGTTAACCTCGCCCTTGATGTCGATCGGGGCGCACGGTACTTAAATATTTTTAGGAGTTTATATAACTTTAGATACATTAAAAATTAAGTAATTACTCTGTATTTTTCAAGGTAAGTCGATGCCTAAAGGTGTAGATGGTGTGAACTGGCTGACAACAGCACATCTGGTGGGAGATCCCGCTGAGATGTGCGGTATGACACTTTACGCAGTTGAGCATTACAATATTGTAACAACTCGGTTCTGCCGATCGCACACCTGACCGACAAATCCCGATCGATTCAAGATTTAGCTCGATGTTTGAGCGTTGTCACCAAGAACGAATGGGACGCCCTGGACTTGAAAACAGAGGTTTACCCGATCGAGAACACAATCATACACGATCTAAAACACTAAGTATGTGTGACCTAAATCACATACACTTAGTGATTAAGTCATTAGTGTATTGATGAGAATCAGGTGCCTCACGATGAAAGAAGTATTAACTTTAAGTAACTACACAAAATTAATTACATAAAGACTTCTTGCTAGGTAAGGCTTTCACGCGAAATATTGTGTAATTAATTTTGCACGACTACTTAATTGAAAAGAAGAAGCAAGAATTTGCGGCGTTGCTGAACTAAGGTATGATCAGTTCAAATAGAAATTGGCAAAAACAATTAACTAAAAGTCAAAGCCTATGAAATGTCCTGAATGTAAATCAAGTCATGTCAATAAAAATGGCCATAAAAAAGGTAAACAGAATTATCTTTGGCGTTGCTTAATCAGGGTATGAAAAAAATAACTTGAAAATCCCGCAGTTTTGTGGATACTGGTTTCTATGACTTGCATATTTAGCCTTTCATACCCTAAATCAGCAACGCCCAATATCGATGTGAAAATGCTAAAAATCTGAAGCTGGAAACTTCCAACTTCAGACTTTTACTAACTCCCCGGGTAGGATTTGAACCTACGACCAATCGGTTAACAGCCGACCGCTCTGCCACTGAGCTACCGAGGATTGGGGGTTTTTGTTACCCACATTTACTAACAATAGCTGAACTTACTCGATTTGGCAAGGCCTTTGATAAACTTTTTTTTTGGCTCAGACAGCGAGCGGGTTTCAGCAGTTAATGCAGCCCCATTCTCAACTTGGCGAGGCGCTGCTGGGATTCTGGATCGAGGGAACTGGAGAGAAAGCGACTGGAATTTTGTTTGCGGGATTTGTGCCGACGCTCGCTGCGGCGGGCGGTGGATTCTACATCAGCCGCTAGTTGTTCGGCGGACATCCATTCGGCACCGTAGCCGACTACGGTCAATTGCTGCGCTCGGTCTGATGTGGCGACAATCATGCGGCCTTTGCCTTTGACCGATCGCAACTCATACCGCAAATTAGCACAAGATTTTTCAATATAAGTATCTGCTGTCTGACCGAAGTCAGTGTAGTGCACCGATAAATTTTTAGTAATAATTTCTTTAACGCTGGGAGTATCTCGATAGTGCGCGTCAAACACCAGCCTGGCCTCAAAATCTTGAACGGCGCTGTAGTTAACTAAAACCTCAATCAACTCGCGGCGAGCCGTTTCGAGTTCGTCGCGATCGCGCTTCTCTCGGAGTCGAGGCCAAAGCCCAATTATGTTATAGCCGTCTACAAGTAAAACTGCTTGTGATACATAGGGTGACATGGTTCAAGGCTGAAGAGATCCAGCACGTATAGGACATTATTTGCATTGTTCATCAAAGCTTTTGTTCAATAATATTACCTATTGATGTGTAATTGCTAGATTACATCGCAATAATTAAACCCCCCAGAGCCAGCTTTACCTGAGTTTTGGGGGGTTAGATTAACCTATAAATTTTCGGGCTTATTCGCCAGATTCCAGCGATACGGGCGATGGCTTACGCCCCGCTTCGCTACGTACAACTGTCGGCAGGGATATTTTCTCAACAGCCGGAGTACAACCGAGCCACTGCACGGACAACTCCGCAAACTGCTGCGGGGGGCCGCTCACGCAAAAACGAGTCGGTAGCGCAGTACCAGGATTCCGCAGCCCTAAAAGCTCCAATTCTCTGGCAGCAGCAGCCACCACCCGTACCGCAGGATCGATCAATGTCACCCCAGCAGGCAAAAGCGAGCGAAGCACAGGAGCCAACAGCGGATAATGAGTGCAGCCGTAAATCAGCGTATCGATGCGCTGCTGAATCAAAGGAGCCAAATATTCCCGAGCCACCTCACAAGTATAAGGGTCGTGAATCCGGTTTTGCTCCACCAGCGGCACAAAAGCCGGACAGCTAACCTGCCACACCAGGCAAGAATCGTCCATCTCCAAAATCGCATTTCGATAAGCATTGCTAGCAGCCGTAGCAGGAGTTGCGATGACCCCGATCCGCTTGCCTTGCTGCACCGCAGCCTGCGCCCCCGGCAGAATTACTCCCAGCACCGGAATATCAAATTCAGCCTGCACCATCTCCATCGCCAAAGCAGAACTGGTGTTGCAGGCCATAATCACCATTTTCACATCCTGTTCCACCAACCACGCCATAATTTCGCGGACAAACTCCACAATTTCCGACGGCGTGCGAGTGCCGTAAGGCAGCCTCGCCGTATCTCCAAAATAAAGTATCGATTCGTTGGGCAATTGTCGGTACAACTGGGTCAACACAGTCAAACCGCCCACGCCGCTGTCAAAAATACCGATTCTTTGTTGACTGTTGTCTGTTGTCTGTTGTCTGTTGTCTGTTGTCATTAGTTACCAATTCCCCATTACCAATTCCCAATTACCAATTCCCAATGCCCCATGCCCCATGCCCCATCCCCAATGCCCAATGCCCAATGCCCCATGCCCACTGCCCATTATCTTTGTTGAAGATAAAACAAAATGCCGCGAGCGATCGAAGCCGCCATTTGACTGCGGTAAGCTGGATCTGAAAGCCTAGCAGCATCCTCAGCACCCGTGACAAAACCCACCTCCAGCAAAACAGAAGGCATAGAAGTCTTTCTCAAAACATAAAATCTCGCCTGCCGCACCCGGCGGTCAGTCGCCCCCGTCCCCTCCAAAATACTGGCGTGAATCACCTTCGCCAAATCTTGGCCGTTATTGAAATAATAAGTCTCAATCCCGCTAATATCCGGCCGGCTCATATTAATCGCATTAGCGTGAATGCTGACAAACAAAGTAGCATTCACCCGTTCCGCCAAAGAAACTCTCGGTTCCAGCTCGATTTCGCTGTCGTCAGTCCGAGTCATCACCACCTGCACGCCCTGCTGTTCCAGCAGCCTCGCCACCTGAAACGAGATATCCAAAACAATTTCTTTCTCCTGAATGCCCTGAATCCCGACTGCCCCCGGATCGCGGCCGCCGTGACCAGGATCGATCGCTACTACGGCCCGGCGGTTAGAAGCTTGGGGCAAATCGTCGCTTCCCAAAGTCCTTCTCGGCAAAGGCGACAAATTGGGAGTTCGAGTCAAAGGTTGCTGCGCGCTAGCATTTGATCGCAACTGCAAAGACAGCAACTGCGGACTCGGCCTCGTCACCCTGCCTACCTCTACCCCCGATCGCGGCTGCACCCAAATCACCACAGTCTCCGCATCTTCTTGGCTGGCAGTAAACGATACAGGACTGTTGGCATCGAGCTGAGGAATTTGCCCCGTCAGAGAACTAGAGGCGATCCTGATCCAGTAAGCTCTCGACCCCTGGTCCCACCCGCTGGTATAGGAGACTTGGCGGTCAGTTCTCACCACGAGTTGCGTGCCATTACTGGCTAAATCAATTGACTGAACTCTCGCTAAATTTCCTTGAGCTTGTCTAGCCGGAGGATCTACAGTCAGGCGGCGGGAAACCGAGGGCTGTCTTACTACACTTCCAGGCAATAGCACAACCCCGCCTAAATTGCTCACAGACGCCCGCCACTGAGTATTAGGACTCTTCATCCGCAAAGTCACGCGGGTAACGGGCGGGTCTGTTGGCAGTTGCCGGACTTCAATCTTGTCAACCCCGTGCTTACCGTTAGTTTGAGGCTGTTGGCTGCTTAGGCCCGGATCTAAACTAGCTCCTTCAATATCGAGGGTGGCGATGTCCCCGGCCCGACTTTGTTGAAAATTAATTTGGGGGCTGCCGCCCGCAGTGCGGACTAAAAAACCGTCCGCCGTCACCTGAACGTTCTGAACTACAGTCGCCTCAGCCGACTGGGCTTGGGATGCTGAAGGTTCAACCGATAACCTTTCTCCCCCTGGCTCTGAAATCGGATTTTGAGTTTCTCCCCGCACCGGCGTTGGCAAATCCACTGTCCACTCGCTCGAAGAAATACCCCGGAATTTTACTTGCTGAGGGTCTATAGTAAACCCGTCTCTGATCTCGACGACAATTCTGGTCGTATCGTTGTCAAACTGCCCTACCCGCACCGATTCGATCGCCCCTGAGAGCGGTTTGCTGACCGAGGGACGACCCAGACTCGTCCCCGGCAAGTCGATTACCAACCGCATCGGGTTGAAAATCAGTTTAGCCTTGGGTTGTACTCCCCCGTCTGTTGTAATGTAAAGCCGGTTCTCTGAAGCATCAAACCGCCAAGATTGCAGTCTAGCTGCTTCGGCGGCTCCGGCGAGCAAAAATACACTTAAGAAACTCGGTAGTAGCCAGTGGAATTTCACGACAGTTTTTTCCTCGTTTGCGTTACTGCCAAAAGCTGGAAGGGCGCTGCTTGCCCTCAGAGGCTTTCAGCAGTTAGCCGCCAGCAGACCGGGGGCACGGGGGCCGTCAGTTGTTGGCTAAATTGACTTTTTATGCGTTAACAGGCTCCAAAATGCCAGATTCCGGCATTTTGGAACTTTCCCGTATACTTGGGGGCGATCGGTTATAAGCAGACTGAAAGATTGTTGGCACAAGGGAAAGTATTTATTTTTAGGAGCAAGAAACAAGGTGTTTCTTGAAGCTAGAAGGTACAAGTTAGAAGGTACAAGTTAGAAGGTATAATTTTACCGTTTTTTCAGGGAGGGGTTTCATAGCTCTTTAATGTTGGCGAAGCTCGTTATGGCAACGGTTATAATCCGCTTTACACTTGCGTTTTGTTCTAACTTTTCCTAAATTACCTCAATAACTTAACAACTTACCTCGCGAACAATCCGGATTTTCAAGATTTAGGTAACTTTTCAAGGTTGCCAAATGTTACTCCCAGACAAACTGACATATTCTTTGGGAAAAGCTTTTTTGCTAACACATTGACAGTTAAATACAACTACATATCGCCCCTGCTCTCTTTTTTTCTGAATTTTTTAATCAGGGATTTTCGGTGCTGCTTGAAACTTAGTGGGGCGATCGTGATCGCGCCCGCCAATTTGACACTATGATAGCTAGTCCATGTTTTCAGCAGTAACGGGAGAGTTTTGTGTGTTACTTGGGCCGGCAATGCTTTGTCATTTAGACTCTTTTTGAGTGCACGATCGACAGCCAGAGCATTGGTTGGTTGACCTGAGAAAAAGTTTTGACCGTAGATATAGTTATCGCAGTTGTAAAGTTTGTTGGACAGCAAGGACAATCGATCGGCTTCTGGGTAAAACCTGTGATTTGGTTTAATGACTTGCCTTTCGACTAACTGCATAACTTGGATGTGTACTACCAGTTAGAGAAGATACACTATCTTGGTGATTGTGTCAATCTCTGAGCTTCTAAAAAAAGGGGCCATCAATAACAGTAGATACATGACATCACAGAAAGACGGAGACTTACTTTCCTGCAGGAGTCGTCCACAGCAAACAAGTGGTTTAGGTTAGTTCAAGCCTCTAGATAGCGGCTGGGGAGTCAATCTTGAACCTCAAATCGACTGACTCTCAAGATAGGGAAGTTTTGTAATATAGCAACCGCCCTGACGGTGAGGACGTTCTTAATTTTTGAAACCTAAGCGGTTGATTGCGCCTTCACGCTTGACTTCTTTTTACCCGCTCCGCTTCGCTGCTATAGCCTTCAACATCTGCTATACCATACCACCGGTGCGATCGAGTTATAGCAAATTTATTTTTGAGCGGGATCGATACCTGGAAGTTATTTTTCCCCTTAGTAATCCACGGCCCCATGTCTAATCAACAGTGCTGCAATTGGTTCTCGCCCAGAGGTGCAAAATTCCGGCTCATCCAGTTCAAAATTGCTTGATTTACTTGTTCCGGACATTCATCCTGGGGACAGTGGCCCGCATTGTCTAATTCAACTAGCTCTACATAATTGGGATTGCATTCGACAAATTGGTGGGGTCGGGCGAACCGAGGGGGAATCATCCGGTCTTGTTTGCCCCAAATTAACAGCATGGGGATGTTTAAATTTCGCATCACAATCTTGACACTGGGGCAAAATTTTGAACTGCCTACAGCTTTAAATAAGGCGCAGAAGGCGCGGGCGGCTCCCCGATCGCCTGCTGGCCCTGCTAGAATTTCCACTAATTCGTCGGTAACAGCTTCGGGGTTGGAGTAGGCAAAGCCAACCCAGCGACGGACAAAGGAAGGCTTGCGGGCAAAATAAAACAAAGGCCTGAGTACGATCGGAGAAACAAACAAACTTTCAACAGCTTCGATCGCCGGAAGCAGCCATCCAGGCACCGCTTCGGCTCGCACAGAGGGGTCGGGGAGGCTAATCATCACCGTGCCGGCCACCATGTCCGGGTGAGCTGCCGCCACGGCCAGACAAATCAGCGAGCCGATCGAGTTTCCTGCCAATATTACTGGCTCTCTGATAAAAGTCAGCCAAAAATCATAAACTTGCTCAACCCACAAAGACACAGAGTAGTCGATAGGAGCTTTTTGGGAAGCGCCAAACCCTAACAAATCCAAGGCGTAAACGGTTTGGTTTTCGGCTAGTTGGGCGAGATTTTGTCGCCAGTGACCGATCGAAGCTCCAAACCCGTGCAGTAAAATAATCGGCGTTCCCGATGCGCGCGGGGCCATTGGTTCGGCAGCAGAATCTTGAAATTCCAGCGCGCCTTGATTTCGCCCCAAAGTCGGCCGCAAATAAGTGTAGCGAGTTTGCCAACCCCGCCACATCCAGTCTCGTTGAGTTCCCACCCGTTGGTGCCACAGCAGAGAATTTGTCAATTTTGCCTCAGCTCGCAACATAAATTTACACTTGCTTATACCTATTCTACAAGGCAAATCAGGCGACTTGGGGGACTTGCCAGACTGGGGGAGATGGGCTGCGAAAAGCGGTTGTACCTCATCCTTAAGCTTTTACCCTGAATTTTTGACGGTTTTGTCATCAATCGGGCAAGGGGGCGGGCGATCGTGTGTGAAGTTAAAATAAAACTCGGCAGAAATTCAGCCAGACTGAGTAGAATAGCAAGTATTGTAAGAATTCATTTACGATCGTCCAAATATTCCCCAAAGCTTTAGCTGAGGGGAGACAGGGCGCGGTAGTACGTCCGGTAAGGGTAACACCTTGCAAAACAGTTCGATCGTCAATCGTGAAATATTGACCGATCAAACCTGTAACTATCAAGAAGCTTCGCTATTAAACTACTGCTTGTAAAACCATTCATGCCTGTGATTGAAAGAAGACAAAATCGCAACCTACCCCAGATCAACGAAAATATTCGATACCCCAAAATCCGGGTAATCGATACCGACGGCGCGCAACTAGGGATATTGACGCCTGCAGAAGCGCTGCGCCTGGCAGAAGAAAAAGAACTGGATCTTGTACTTGTCAGCGACAAAGCTGACCCGCCCGTATGCCGGGTAATGGACTATGGGAAGTACAAATTCGAGCAGGAAAAGAAAGCGCGAGAAGCAAAGCGGAAGCAGCACACTGCCGATGTTAAAGAAGTGAAGATGCGCTACAAAATTGAAGAACACGACTACCAAGTGCGCCTCAAACTAGCAGACCGCTTTATCAAATCTGGGGACAAAGTAAAAGCCACGATCATGTTCAGAGGTCGGGAAATCCAACACAGCAACCTAGCAGAGGACTTGCTTAAGCGCATGGCCACAGATTTGCAGGAAATCGCAGAAGTGCAGCAAGCCCCCAAAAAAGAAGGACGCAGTATGATGATGCTGCTGTCGCCGAAGAAAGTATAAATAGATAGTCATTAGTAAGCAGTCATCAGTCATAAACTGGTGACTGATAACTGATGACTTCCGAATTTAGTCAGGAATAAGCTACCACACAGGGAAATCAACGCTGCATGGAAAATTTTCAAATCAGCGGTTCGGCGGGAGTAAGACAAGGAGTGCTACGATCGCTCAACCTGCGATCGGAAGAAGTAGAGCGAACCGTACTGATGTTCCTCGTCTACACTCTAACCTCCGTCGGGCTGATCTGGCTGGAACTCAGCACAGTAGGTCTTTTTCTAGATGAATTTGGTGCAGACAAAATGCCCTGGATTTACATAGCCAGCGCGTTTATCGGTTCTGGCTTGGGATTTGTCTACTCGTGGCTGCAAAAAATCCTGCCGCTAAGGCGCACCGTAGTGGTTGTTCTGGCAATGATGTCGATACCGCTATTTTTGTTTCGATTCGGCATCGGCTACGAAAATACTAAGATAGCTGGCGTCAGCATTGCTTTTATTACTATTTTTTTGATGTGGCTGTGGGTGGAAGCTTGCTATGTCCTGAACGACCTCAACACTTCCATCACTTCCAACCAACTGTTTAATATTAGAGAAATCAAGCGCACCTATCCGCTAGTCAGCAGCGGCTATCTAGTCGCTGGAGTAGTCAGCGGATTTTCTCTGCCTGTTTTGCTGTACGTAGTCAAACTCAAAAACGTTACCCTCATATCGGGGTTGATGGTGGCGACAGGCTCGGTGTTGCTGTACTACCTCACGGAAAAATACAGCCAAGCATTCCCGGAAACCGCTCACTGGACGGATGATGACGAAGACGACGACCAAGAAGAATTTACCGCCCGCAAAGTTACAGGCCCACTTCAAAAATACGCCGTACCTCTAGTCAGTTTCTTCATCCTCGCAGAAGTCGTCTACGTGCTGGTAGATTTCCAATTCTACAGCCAGCTAGAATACCAAAACCCGGGGGACGGAGCTAGCTGGATCGCTAGCTTCCTGGGCATTTATGAAGGCATACAAGGCCTGTTTCAAGTGGCGACTCAGTGGTTCGCTTCGAGCCGGTTGGTGGAAAGAATCGGTGTATTCGTGACGGCGATGATTTTGCCGGCGGGCCTCGCGATACTCGGGGTGCTGACCATAGGAGCATCTCTGGGCCAGCTAGTATCTGTGTTCATCGGGCTGATATTGCTGAGATTTTTAGACGAACTGCTGCACTACACGCTGTTGGAAACTGTTAGCCCGGTTTTATTCCAACCGATTCCCGACAATATTCGATCGGGAATTCAAACTCTGGTCAACGGTGTGGGCGAACCTTTGTCCTGCGGAGTTACAGGAGTCGGCATCCTGATTATGCTCTTCGTGACAGGCAAGATACTCCCCCAGCAAGATGAAGAGGTATTTCACGACCAGCAAAGCTTGATATTTATTGGCGCGATCGTCATATTGGCACTGTTGTGGGTGTTTGTCGTATGGTTGATCCGCTCTCAATACGTGGGTTTGTTGGTCAAAAGTGCCGAACGCGGACGCTTGGGCGTCACCGACGTTGACCTCAAAGCTCTTAAGCGCGCAGTGGTGGAAACTCTACAAAAGCCGGGGGGCGAAGATGAAAAGCGCTCTTGCATAGAACTCCTGACGCAAATTGACCCCAAAAATGTCGGAGAAGTTCTGGCTCCCATCCTGGATTCGCTGCCGCCAGTTTTGCAGCGCCAGAGCTTGGAAACGATGCTGCAACACCCGAACCCCGCATATTTAGAATCTGTCCGCGCACTCTCGCAGCAATCCTTGCCGCCGGAGGTGCTGGCCTTGGCTTTGCGCTACATCTGGCTGACGGAAGCTGAACCGAATATTGAGAGCTTGCGGCCTTACTTGCAGCCGATCGTCGATCCGGTGGTGCGGGGTACGGCGGCTGCTTTAATTATGAGAAGGGGCGATCGCCTACAAAAGGCAGAGGCTACTAACACCCTGCGGCAAATGCTGACGCACAAGCAAGAGCGAGAACGTGTTATGGGGACGCGGGCTCTGGGAGAAGCGGATTATTTGCAAGGACTGCGGCTGTACATCCCCAATCTGTTGCAAGATGAATCTCTGCGAGTGCGCTGCGCTCTGTTAGACGTGATTTCGTCTACTCATTCGGAAGAATATTATCCTTCGCTGCTGCGCGGACTCGGTTACAAATCGACTCGGGAAGCGGCTTTGCAGGCGATAGTCAAACTTCACAACGATGCTATTCCTTTGCTCGTGTATTTGGCTGAGGATATCCACAAGTCGGATTTGGTCAGGTTGCAAGCTTGGACGGCTCTCGGTCAAATTGGGACTGTGGAGGCGATCGACATTTTGGTCAGCAATCTGATGACGACTTGGGGAACTACGAGGCGCAACATCCTCCGCATCCTGTTGAAAATGCCTTCGGAAGCGGGGATAGAAGGAATTCTAGACCGCATCGGCCGCAGCGGCTTGGAAACTCTCATCGAACAGGAGTTGATGTTTATCGGTCAAATTTATGCAGGTCTGGTAGATTTGTCTGGGGTAACAAGCTACGGCAATTTCTCAGAGCGAGAAGCCAACAGCGCCCGGGAACCTGGGAACGATCCGGCTCAATTGTTGCAGCGTGCTCTGGCGGGGTTGGAAGCTGATGCTAGGGAGCGGTGTTTTTTGCTGATGAAGTTTCTTTATCCGCTGGACACGGTACAAGCAGCTGCTTTCAACATCGCTTCTGGCCAACCTTCTTTGGTTGCTAGGGGATTGGAAATTCTCGATAATACTGTGGATATAGTTAGGAAGCGATCGCTCATCAATTTGTTAGATCAACACTCGGAAAGAGAAAAATTGAGCAACCTCTCGGAATTGATGGTTTACAAACCTCTAGCCCCTAGCGATCGTTTGCGCCGCTTGCTAGAATTGCGCCACTTCCTTTCGGATTGGGCCTTAGCCTGCTGCTTTCACTTGGCGAGAGAAGCGCGCTGGAGCCTTACGGCTCAACAAACTCTTGTCTGTCTGCAACACCCGACGGGTTTTGTCCGCGAAGCAGTGTTAGCCTATTTGAAAATAGCCTCGCCGCGGGCTTTGGTCGAATTGTTGCCGAGGCTGCAAAATGACCCAGATAATTTGGTGTCCGCTCAAGTTGAAGAGATGATGGCAGAGTTGGGTGCTGGGGGAAAAAGGTAATATGAGTCAGTTGTCAGTTGGCAGTTGTTATTGTCAGTCAACAGTTAACCGTCAACCGTCAACCGTTTTTATTTTCCTTCTTGTTCCCTTTTTTAAGTTTAAATTAATCATTGCATCTCATTATGTTAACCAGCGTCGAACGCCTATTGTTTGTGAGGGAGGTTCCGATTTTTAAGGAACTGCGGGATGATTTTCTCGTGCGTCTAGCATCGGTAATGGATGAACTTTCGTTTCCTTCCAAGCACAGGATTTTTACGGAAGGACAAGAAGGTCGGTCTCTTTATATTTTGGTATCGGGAACGGTGCGGGTGCATATAGGCGATCGGGATTTGGCAGAGTTGAAAGCGGGGGCTTGTTTCGGGGAAATGTCGCTGTTTGATGCAGAACCTCGATCGGCTTCTATTTCTACTCTCGAACAATCCGAGTGTTTGATGTTGACTCAAATGCAGCTATATGATGCGATTGATGAAACGCCGGGAATTGCTGTGAATATTATTCGCTTGCTGTCGCGCCGGATTCGGGAGTTGAATCAAAAGTTGAATGCTAAAGAGGCAATTATGCCTCCTACTGAGACTCTGAGAGTTCCTGAGATGCGATGAAATTGGGGAATTGGGAATTGTGTTTTTAGTCGATCGGTAATTCTGCACAATTTATCTTTTGTCAGCTGCCAATAGCGATTACGAATACGCACAATTTATCTGGTAGATTACACAATGCCAGGGTAATCGCATCTTAATAGAGATACCTAAGAGCGGGAAATTATTCAAAAAATTGACACCACCATTCAAGAGATCCTCGTGAAGTAAGACCCCCCAATTTGGTAGGTTGGTGATAGCCTGCTACCACCAAATTGGGGTTCTACCTCATTGATTAATCTCCATCATCTATTCTGGCTATTGATTATGATAAGTATTGCTTGCATTAGGACCCGCTCAAATCTCACTCACACTACTTTTGAGGATTTGAATCAGGAAGTCATTATCTATACCAGCTTTATAACGTTTCATTTTTCAACTCATCTTGGACGGCTCCTGCTTGAGTAAATTGACCTTAAATGACGGAGGTAGCTCAGATTTGGGGGGGGCTAACCAAACCGAGTCCGACTGGCATCCTCATTGAAGGTGACATCTAGCACCTAATGTAAACTATTTTCCACAGTCCAATGAGAACGAATCACTTGGTTGTGTCGTTTAGCCTGATCTTCTAAACTGCTCAGATAGAATTGAATTTCCGTGGTGGTTTCCTTCCATGATTCTCTGTGCAGACGGACCATAACGACAGTGCTTAAACCTAACCGCTTCAGGGGGCGAGAACGAGGCTAAAGTGGTTGCTCTATCTGCTTTATAGCTCTGTGCCCCTCTGGTAAAATGACTGCTAATTGCGAATGGGAACTAAATTCATCATAGATGCTACCCACTCCCGACAGCAGTCATGGGCAATTAACCAATTTTCACGCCTATAAACCCATCCAAAACTTGCCCTGTTAACTCTCAATTTTCTAACCTGCCGTTGAATAACAGGTTAAACATAGATTAAGCGGGCAAATCTGCAAAACTGCTAACATTTACCAGCGCTAAATCCGGACAAGTCCGTTTGATCAAACCTGTGAGAACTTTGCCGGGGCCAATTTCCACTACGCGATCGATTCCTTGTTGTGGCAATTGCAGGGAAATTTCTCGCCAGCGCACACCTTTGGTCATCTGCTGGTTCAACCGCTGCTTTAAAGTGGCTGCGCTGGTAGTGGCTGACGGTTCTGCGTTCGAGAGTACCAGCATTTTAGCATCGGAAAACCTTGCAGACTTTAACGCTAGTTGAAACTCTGCCGCCACTGATGCCATCAGGGGAGAGTGAAACGCACCAGAAACATTCAATTTAACGGCGCGTTTGACTTTGATTTTGGCAAGCAAATCTTCTACTGCTGTGGGCGTTCCAGAAATCACGACTTGTGCTTCGCTGTTGTCGTTTGCCAGCACCACATCTCGGCTGTATTGAATTTGCAATTCTAGTTCCTGCCTGTCGAACCCGATCAAAGCCACCATCTGCCCACCGGAGGCAGTGTCCATGAGTTCGGCGCGGCGTTTGACTAAGCGCAATCCGGTTTCAAAGTCAAAGACGCCTGCTGCGTAAAGGGCAACATATTCTCCTAAACTGTGACCTGCAACTACCGCTGGTCGATCGCTTTTTTCTCGCACTAAGTCGGCCAAAATACTTTCTACTACGAACAAGCAAGGCTGAGTGTAGAGAGTCCGAGATAGTTTTGCTTCTTCTTTTTGGCAAACTTCCGGGACAGACCAGCCTAAAATTTCTTTAGCGAGCTCAAATTTGGCTTTGGCTGTTGGCAAGTTTAATAAGTCTGCACCCATCCCGATCGCCTGGGAACCTTGTCCGGGAAATACCCATGCTGTTTTAGTCATTTTTCCGGTAATCTGCTAATTGGTGGTTGCTAATTGGTGATTGCAAAAATTCTTTCTTTCCCGCTTCTAAGTTCGCTCGCTGGTATCCGCTATCTTTCTGTTAACGAACTATCTACTCGCGACTCATAATTATAACATCTAACTGCGATTTTTACCAGGTTTATTTTTTTTGCTACTTGAATCTGATTAATAGCCGTAGCACAATTTTCAAGCTTCAAGCAGGGGAAAGTCGATCGAAGAATAGAGGATTTTCCATTTCAGCACACGCTTGTCAATAACTGCTGTCCAGGTGGTCCACCGCTGCAAACCTTGCCTTATGTATGGCGTGTTAAAGGATTTGTATTTTACTCGATCGAACTCCCGACAATAACCGGAGCAAGTTTACAGCCGGCAGCCAAATATTACCTTCCCCATTGAAAAATCGCCGCCCCCCAAGTCAAACCTGCACCGAAACCAGCCGCAGCAATAGTATCGCCCGTTTTAACTGTACCCAGACGCACGGATTCGTCTAAGGCAAGGGGAATTGAAGCCGCTGAGGTATTGCCGTAATTTGCCAAATTGCTGATTACTTTTTCGGGGGGAATCTTTAGCCTTTGGGCAACTGCATCCAGAATCCGCTGATTGGCTTGGTGCAACAACAGCCAGTCAATTTCAGCAGCGCTAATATTTGCCCGAAACATAGCTTTTTCTATGACTTCCGGCACTTTTCTCACGGCAAAGCGATAGATTTCTTGACCGTTCATTGTGATGGGCCCAAATCCGCCTACTCCGATATTCACGCCTTCAATTAATTCTTTTGACTCGGCTTTGTAAGCCAAATTGAGAGACGAATTTTGCGTGCCGTCGCTGCGAATTTCAAATCCCAAAAAGCGATCGACTTCGGAAGCTTGCAATACCACCGCACCTGCACCGTCTCCAAAGAGAATGCAAGTACCCCGATCCGACCAATTCACCCAGCGAGACAAAATATCTGCTCCGATCAGCAAAACATTTTGATAAACCCCTGTCCGAATGAACTGCGAGGCTGTAACTAAACCAAAAACAAAGCCCGAACAAGCTGCTGTCAAATCAAAAGCCACAGCTTTTGTCGCGCCCAACTGATATTGAATTTTACTGGCAGTGCCAAACAAATCATCAGGACTTGAGGTTGCCAAAATAATCAAATCGATATCTGTCGGCGAAATTTCTGCCATTGCGATCGCCTGCAGCGATGCCTCGGACGCTAAATCGCACAAGGAAGTGCGATCGTCCGCCAGCCTGCGGGAGCGAATGCCCGTTCGCGCCCCAATCCACTCGTCATTCGTTTCTACTATCTGACTCAAACCGTTATTATCAAGCGAAACCTGCGGTATACAAGAACCGCTACCTGTGACGGCAATTCCGAACCCTGATTGCTGCAACATTCCTCTCCATTTATGAGCGCTCGATCGAGAAATTAAAAATTAAAAACTACCAATTAAAATTATTTTTTAAACTGCTGAAATTACTTTTTTTAAGCAAAACAGTTGGTTTAAGCTGACATTTTTAATTTTACATTTTTAATTTTTAATTCCTACTTACCAGAAAGAATTGGTTTAAAGCCTCTCCCTGATCGGGAGAAATTAGAAGAAGACTATTCATTACTCCAATCCTCTTCCTTCCAGGTAGAGGTCGCTATCAACTGTCAACTGTCAACTGTCAACTGTCAACTGTCAACTGTCAACTGTCAACTGTCAACTTACTGCCTCTAATTTACAGCTTCTTGTTCCAGAGCGCTTTGCTGATTGGACGATCGAATCCGCTCCAGCACTTGGTTGTCAACAGCCTCCTTCGCCAAACGAATGGCATTAAAAATCGAGGCAGCTTGAGACGAACCGTGGCTGATAATGCAAACTCCAGCAACGCCCAATAGCAAACCGCCGCCGTGTTCAACGTGGTCTACCCGCTGCTTGAATCCTTGCAAGCTTTTTTGCAGCATAGGGTCGTTAATTTGATGTTGGAGTCCTTTGACCAACTCTTCCTTAAGCACCTGGACTACGACTTCGCCCACCGCTTCGGCAAACTTCAACAACACGTTGCCGACAAATCCGTCGCAGACAATCACGTCGAATTTCCCCGACAGCACGTCGCGGCCTTCGGCATTGCCCACAAAAGGAATGTTCGGGTTGTCCACCAATAACTGGTGGGTTCGCACCGCTGCGTCGTTGCCTTTAGAAGGTTCTTCGCCAATGTTGAGCAGGCCGATTTTAGGTTCGGCGACACCCAGCACACACTGACTGTAAATAGTTCCCATAAGAGCGAACTGCTCCAAAAATTTGGGGCGGCAGTCCACATTAGCGCCGACATCTAGAATGAGTACAGAAGTGCCCGATACCATTGTCGGCAAAACCGCACCGATCGCAGGGCGATCGATGCCAGGGAGCCGCCCCAACCTGAGCAGGGCAGCAGCCATTGCCGCGCCGGAGTGACCGGCGGACACCACAGCATCAGCTTGCTGCTGCTTCACCAAGTTCATCGCTACGTTAATCGAAGCCTTGGGCTTGCGTTTGAGGGCACTTAAAGGTTCTTCGTGCATTTCCACCGCTCCTTCAGAAGGAACGATTTCTAGCTGACCTGTAGAGACGCGGCCGATCGCGTCTTGTTGCCGGAGCGAGTCTTCTATTTGCTGCGGGTCGCCCACGAGCAAAATCTCTACGCCTAATTCTTCTTGTGCCTTAAGCGCTCCAGCTACAACTTCGGCGGGGGCATGATCCCCACCCATAGCGTCTATTGCAATTCTTGCGCGTGTCGATCCCATTGACCAATGTTTGAGAAACACTAAAAATTCTACCAGGAAGTCAGGAGCGTGAATCCAGAAGTCTGAATAAAGAACTAAAATCCGCTCGCCCTAGTGATCGGACAATTCTTATTTCCGACTACTCTGATAGAACTTGTTTTGTCACTACTTTACTATTTTTGACGGCATATTGAAAAAATCAATGAAATAGTTTACATGACCGCAAGCACTTTAGTCCGGTAACGCCGGATTCATCCGTGGAGCGATAAAAAGCTCCCCATCCTGATCACAAGCCCCCGGATTTATCAGTGGGAGCGCTTTCTTCAATTCTTTAATCTAAAATCTCAAATCGATTGACTTTAGGAGTAAAAAATGCTGGATTTATTTAGCTCAGGAATCATATCTCTGTGGCTGGACATGGCTGGGGTACGCAGTGCCGCGCCTAATGCTGCGTCAGTGCTGGCTTGGCGGGGAGGGATACCCGGGTTAGTGGTGGCAGAAGATTTGGCTTTTGGGGGAATAGATGTGGCTAATTCAGACTTGCCTGCAGAAGCGACGGTGCGGGAATATTTAAAAGATTTGAAAGACAAGAACTTGATTGAGGGCAATCAGGGAATTTGGGTGCAAGCGGGAATGGTGCCACTGGTAAGTCAGCAGGGCAAGACGCTGATGCCTGGGGCTTCGCTGACTAAGATTGCGACTTCTCTGGCGTCGCTGGAGACTTGGGGCGCGGATTATCAGTTTGAAACGCGGTTCCGAGCAACGGGGCCGATTACCAATGGTGTATTGCAGGGAGATTTGGTGGTCAGCGGCGGGGGCGATCCGCTGTTTGTGTGGGAGGAGGCGATCGCTGTTGGCAATGCTCTCAATCAAATGGGTATCAATCGTGTGGCGGGAAATTTGGTGGTGACAGGCAATTTCCGCATGAATTACGAGTCCGATCCTTTGGTGGCGGGGGACATACTGCGGCAAGCCCTCGACGGGAGCAGTTGGCCAAAGGATGTGGTGGCAATGTATTCTAAGATGGCTCCGGGAACTAGAAAGCCGCAAGTAACGGTGGCCGGCAGCGTCATTGCTGAGAAATTTGTGAGTTCGGGGCATTTGTTGCTGAAGCGCCGATCGCTTCCTTTAGCCGAAATTCTGAAGCAGATGAACGTCCACAGCGATAATGAAATAGCTCAGATGCTGGCCGACGATTTGGGCGGGGCAAAAATAGTGCAGCAGCAAGCGACTTGGGCTGCGGGGGTGCCGGAGGAGGAACTTCAATTAATTAACGGTTCGGGATTGGGAGTGGAAAATCGGATGTCTCCGAGGGCGGCTTGTGGGATGATGCAGGCGATCGGACGCAACCTTCAGACGACTGGGCTGACAGTTGCTGACTTGTTTCCGGTGTCCGGGCGCGATCGAGGAACTTTGGAACACCGACACATTCCGCGATCGGCTGTGGTGAAAACTGGTACTTTGGACACGGTGATTGCTTTGGCTGGAGCCATACCCACGCGCGATCGGGGTTTAGTTTGGTTTGCAATTATTAATCGCGGCACCGATTGGGACTCTTTGAGAGCGCAGCAAGATATATTTTTGCAAAAATTGGTGCAGCAATGGGGAACAGCATCGATTTTGCCACTAGCAATTACACCGCACATTGACGGCGCCAGACCTGCCTTGGGGGCAGCAAATCGTAGCGATATTTTGGTCGGAGGTTAAGAAATACGGGTTGAGTTGGGGTTCGGGGAAGGAGCATTGACAAAATAGCTTAGAATTGGAACAAGACTATTGTGCAAGAAGATGATCAAACTGCGATTGAAGAGATACGGGAAAAAACGCGAGACAAGCTACCGGATTGTAGCGATGAACAGTTCTACCCGCCGCGACGGCCGTCCCCTAGAAGAGCTCGGCTTTTACAACCCGAGAAATAATGAAACCAGGCTGGATGTTCCAGCGATTGTCAAGCGCCTGCAAGAAGGCGCTCAGCCAACTGACACCGTGCGTGACATCCTCAGAAAAGCCCATGTATTTGAACAAGTCGGAGCCGGAGCCAACGTTGAATCCAGCACAACAGCAGTCAGCTAGTCCCAACTACGCTGGACTGGTTAAGTTTTTAATTGGGCCTTTTTTAGAGACCCCAGGCTCTTTGCGGGTTGATTGCGAACTGCACCCGCGCCAATCGCGGGTCTGGGTTAGGCTTGCTTTTGAAGATCCCGACAAAGGCCGGGTTTACGGTAGGGGCGGACGCAATATTCAGGCAATTAGAACTACGCTGGAAGCGGTGGCGCAGACGGCGGGTCAGTCCCTCTACTTAGATATATACGATGGTGAAGCGGGCGATCGTGGATCTGGCCCGCCCAGGGGCGATCGCGATCGCCCTGATCGCGACCGCCCTGATCGTGGCTCGCGGGAGCCGCGAGGCGACTTCCGACCCCGGACGCCACCTCCGTCGCCGAGTCCCTTAGCTAGCAGAACTCCGAGAGAACAACCTCGCCGTACTAACACACCTACGTTTAGAACGAGCAGAAATACTCCCGGTTATTAACTAACTGCAGAGCTAAGAAAGAATTTTAGATTTTAGATTGCCTGTTGTAGACTGTGTATTACAAGCCGCGTTTAGTTTGAAATTGCCGATTTTGCGATCGGACACAAATGTAAAATTTTAAATTTCAAATGTCAGCGGCATCAGGTTAATCTAAAATCTAAAATTTCCACTCTAAAATCTAAAATTGCCTGACTTAATAGAAGGGAGATTTGATTTGTGCCTCAAGCACCAAACTCATTTGGGCTAAATCTAAAAGACGCCTTAGATACTAGGTAAAACCTAGTAACTGGCGTTTTTTTGTTCGCAAATAGTGAGTCGTTTAACGCTTAGTTGTTAAATTTTAATTGCTTATTTGGAGGAGCTTATGTTGGCATGAATGAAAAACTAACAATAGAGTTACCGAGCACTCAAAGCGCAATGTCGCTGGCCGGTAATCAAGAAGAAAACCTGAAAATTATCTCTAAGCAAACCGGTGCTAACCTGGTTATGCGAGGGCAAGAACTGCTGATTTCCGGCACAAAAAGCCAAGTAGAATTGTGTCATAAATTAGTGCGATCGCTCTCCGACTATTGGAAATCCGGCAAAACCATCACCGGAGTAGAAATCCAAACAGCGCGCTACGCATTGGATACCAACCGCCAAGAAGATTTGCAAGACTTGCAACGAGACGTACTCGCCAAAACCCGCCGCGGCGAAGAAATTCGAGCCAAAACCTTCAAGCAGCGGCAATACGTCCAAGCAGTACGCACCCACGACCTGACATTTTGCATCGGCCCAGCGGGTACTGGCAAAACATTTCTAGCAGCTATTTTCGCTGTACAAGCGCTGTTAAGCAAGCAGTACGAACGGCTGATTTTAACCAGGCCAGCCGTAGAAGCTGGGGAAAAATTAGGATTTTTGCCGGGAGATTTGCAGCAAAAAGTCGATCCCTATTTGCGTCCGCTTTACGACGCCCTCCAAGAAATAATCGACCCCGAAAAAATGGCCGATTTAATGGAAAGAGGCCTGATCGAAGTAGCTCCGTTAGCTTATATGCGAGGGCGCACTCTAAGCAATGCTTTCGTAATTTTGGACGAAGCTCAAAATACAACGCCTGCTCAAATGAAAATGGTGTTGACTCGTCTCGGCTTTCGATCGAAAATGGTAGTGACGGGCGATATCACTCAAACAGATTTGCCACCAAACCAACAGTCGGGATTGTCAGTTGCCCAAAAAATACTGGGAAACGTTGAGGGCATTGCTTTCTGCGAATTCAATCAGGCGGATGTGGTGAGACACCCGCTAGTACAGCGGATTGTTGCGGCTTACGAACTGCACGAAAAATAGTCAGTTGTCAGTTGTCAGTTGTCATGGGGTATTATTAGTTATTTGGTGTTTTGGGTTGTGATTACCAATTACCAATTACCAATTCCCAATTACCAATTATCAATTCCTAATTCCCAAATTATGCCTAATCTGAAAGAATTCTTAGAAGCTTGCGAAAAATTGGGAACACTGCGTTTGATCGTGACTAGCAGCGCGGCTGTGCTGGAAGTGCGCGGATCAATTCACAAGCTGTTTTATGCGGAGTTGCCGAAGGGTAAATATGCAAATATGCACGCCGAAATATTTGAATTTCACCTGAATATCGACAAAATCAAACAGGTGAAGTTCGAGACTGGGGAGGCGAAAAGAGGCAATTTTACAACTTATGCAATTCGTTTCCTCGACGAGCAAAATGAGGCTGCTTTGAGCGCGTTTTTGCAGTGGGGAAAACCGGGGGAATACGAACCGGGACAGGTAGAAAATTGGCACGAATTAAAGGAAAAATACGGGGAGGTTTGGGAACCTGCACCTGTTGAGGCGCTTTAAAAAATAGGCTTTTCCACCTTTAAATTGCATATTGGGGGTGGGCAGGATGCCCAACCCCTACTCCCCACAAGCAGAACATTTATTTTTGTGCAACAGGCATCTTGCCTGTTTATGAAAATGGTATAAAATATGATGTTTAACTGATTTGTTGTCTAATTTTTGAATTAATGAAGCGCAGAGGGCGCAGAGAACGCCCCGAAGAGAGAAAGAAGATAAAGAGAAATATCAGGTTAGTTGTTTGAATGTAATTGGGTATGAAGGTAATTTGGGGTTTTTGTCTGGTTTTGGTGTTACTGCTGTGGGGTGGCGTTGCGAGATCGGGCGTTTTGGGCGATCGCATATCAAGTTTTCCCAATTGGGAAAGCAAGCCTCCTATCGCTGTCGCTAAGGGAGATTTGGTATATCCCGACTGGATGGCGGGTAATTGGAATGTTGCGAGCACTTTGGTAGATTTAGCCGCTCCTTTAGCGCCAAATATTGTCACGCCAGGGTTTGAAAGCAACCGCCAGTATTTGCAGCAGCCGGTATTATTTAAAGTGCGATTTAAACCTGAAAAAAATTTTGGGTTGATTTCTAATTATACCTTTAAAAAGGCTCAAAAGATTGTAGCCGATCGCACTTTTAACGGTTTGAATATTGCCAAGGCTTATTTAGGCGATCGTGGCGTAGTTTCGGTGAAAGTCGATCCGACAAATCCCAACCGCCAAATTACTGTTTTGAAAGGGGAACGCCAATTAATTTCGATTGTTACCAGTCGGGGAACTGAGACGCCGAATCCTCGCGAGTTTGTGTCTACAGAGATTTCTCAGCAGATTTTTCGAGGAGAGTCTGATATTTATTTAAACGAGGTGGAAACTACAACGGCTTATCGAGTGGTTGCAAGCGGGAAAAATGGAGATTCTGCGAGTAAAAGAATTGAGGCCGATCAGGTGACAGCAATTTATTTGTCGCCGCAAGACCCGGATTATTTTGCGGCTGGGGGGCATCCTGTGGCTCTGTACCGATATCGGTTGGAGTTGGTGCGGGCATAATTAAGCTGTCATCTCGATCGACCTAGCAACGATCGACCTTGTTCGCCCCTCTCTCCTTTCATCAGCTTTCCTGATGACTTCTATCAGTTTAACTGTCGCTCAACCCCTTTACAAACATTAACAAAACCGTTAATAATAGAAACATCATCCGAACATTGACAACCAAATAAAGCAATCATAAAACCATGACAACAACCTTACAGCAGCGCGAAAGCGCCAACGTCTGGGAACGCTTTTGTGAGTGGGTCACAAGCACCGACAACCGCATTTATGTAGGTTGGTTCGGAGTCTTGATGATTCCCACCCTCCTGAGCGCCACCATCTGCTACATCATCGCCTTCATCGCAGCCCCACCAGTGGACATCGACGGCATCCGTGAACCAGTAGCAGGTTCCTTGATGTACGGTAACAACATCATCACAGGTGCAGTTGTTCCCTCATCCAACGCCATCGGGCTTCACTTCTACCCAATTTGGGAAGCAGCATCCCTCGATGAGTGGTTGTACAACGGCGGCCCCTACCAATTGGTAGTATTTCACTTCCTCATCGGCATATTCTGCTACATGGGTCGTGAATGGGAACTGTCCTACCGCTTAGGTATGCGTCCTTGGATTTGCGTCGCTTACTCTGCACCAGTTGCAGCAGCCACCGCAGTATTCTTGATTTACCCCATCGGACAAGGCAGCTTTTCTGACGGTATGCCCTTGGGTATCTCCGGCACATTCAACTTCATGATCGTGTTCCAAGCTGAGCACAACATCCTGATGCACCCCTTCCATATGTTGGGAGTTGCTGGTGTCTTCGGTGGTTCTTTGTTCTCCGCCATGCACGGTTCTCTCGTTACCTCTTCTTTGGTTCGCGAAACAACCGAAACCGAATCTTTGAACTACGGTTACAAATTCGGTCAAGAAGAAGAAACCTACAACATCGTTGCAGCCCACGGCTACTTCGGTCGTTTGATTTTCCAATATGCCAGCTTTAACAACAGCCGTTCTTTGCACTTCTTGTTAGGTGCGTGGCCAGTTGTCGGCATCTGGTTTACCGCTTTAGGTATTTCCACGATGGCATTTAACCTCAACGGTTTCAACTTCAACCAATCGATTATCGACTCTCAAGGTCGTGTCATCAATACTTGGGCTGATGTCATCAACCGCGCTAACTTGGGTATGGAAGTAATGCACGAGCGCAATGCTCACAACTTCCCGCTTGATTTGGCTGCTGGTGAAGTCACCCCAGTTGCAATGATTGCTCCTTCTATCAATGGCTAAGTTTTAGTCTGAGATTGACAAACAGCGCTCCTAGTAATAGGGGCGCTTTTTGTTTGGGGAAAATCCTGTATTTATATTAGGACTTACGCACGGGTGGTCAGAAACCGGGTTTTTTACGAAAAATTTTCGTTGTAGTCCACAGATTAGCTAAAAAACCCGGTTTCTTTGGTCTGATGGGTAAGTCCTTGCGATCGAGTTTTATTCGCGGATGGCAGATCAATATGATGCGCTGAATGCTTTTATGCGATCGTTGTAGTTGAGAAGCGCGATTGAAAAAATCATGCTTTGCCCTTACATTAGACAAGATTGAAAAAGTCAGAAACTATCTTGAAATTATCGGCGTTTATCTGTGTTTATCTACTTTGTATCTGCGGTTTGTCTATCCATCAAATATTATATATTGTATGATATTTTATCTGCACTTAATGTAAGCTTTGAATACGGGATTGAGCAGAAAGAGCGATCGCGCTCCTAGTTGTACTTTTTCGACTAAACCGCGTCGGGCCAGGGATTGTATGGCTTGCCACAATTCAGATTGGGATAATTCGCGATCGGCTGGTGGTTGGGAAATATCTACCGCGTCATCTTGACTTGCTAACCATTGGCTCACCTTTTTTTCTGATTCCGATAAACGCTCTAGTTGAGATTCTAATAGGGGTTCTATGTCCCCTAAATAGATATCATTTTCTTTGGCTAAAAACCCGGCTACATTCCCGTCAAATAATTCTACAATTGTTGAAGCGAAGATGTTTAACCAGGAAGGATGACCTTGATAAAGGGTGATTACTTCCGACCAGTTTTCCTCATTTGTTAATCCTTTTTCTTTGAATATTTCTCCTGCTTGTTCTCCTAAGCCTTTGAGGTGTAAGGTGCGAGTGGGTCGGTTTTCTCCTTCTAAAGTTGTGATTTCTCTGGGTTTTTCCCAACTTAGGAGGATTAAGCAACTCTGGTGAGATGAGGTGGCAATTTGTTTGAAAAATTTGCCATAATCTTTATATTCTGCTAAATAGGGTTTGCTGAAAAAGCCTAAAACCCTAATTAGAGGACTTGCAGCCGTAGGGCATACCGCCTGTGATGCTTTCTTGCAAGTAAATTCGTCGGAATCCCTGAGAAGAAAGAATCCCCATGCCTCGATAGCTGGGGTATGTCAACCAACCATCTACCAGAGTAGGCGCAACCACAGGCAGATTGCGCCTACAAAACGCTATATTTTTTTTGTGCGTAAGTCCTGAATCGAAAATCAAAAATCGAAAATCGAAAATCAATTGACGTGTGTAGCAATTCGTGATATCATCCTCCGCATTTGTCTCGATATAAAAAATATTTATGAATAAATCTTAAGTTTTAATTAAATTTAGTATTATAATTTTGGTAACTTCCAACTAAGTATTTATTCTCACTATGATAGCGGATCAATTTCCTTGGCTGACCGCAATTGTCATCCTACCCCTGCTAGCTTCCCTCGCCATCCCTTTTCTGCCGGATACAGACGGCAAAACCATTCGCTGGTATGCCCTAGGCGTAGGTATTGCAGATTTTGTATTAATGTGCTGGGTGTTTTGGACTCATTACGATCCAAGTATCTCTACTTTCCAAATCGTCGAGCAATATTCCTGGATACCTTCTTTAGGCCTCAACTGGTCTGTGTCGGTTGACGGACTGTCAGTTCCGTTGGTACTGTTGGCGGGATTGGTGACGACACTATCAATCTTTGCAGCCTGGGAAGTCGATCGCAAGCCACGACTCTTCTACTTCCTGATGCTGGTGATGTACTCCGCACAAATAGGAGTGTTCGTCGCCCAAGACATCATGCTGCTGTTCATTGTCTGGGAACTAGAACTAATTCCGGTGTACCTGCTAATCTCGATTTGGGGCGGACAAAACCGCCGCTACGCAGCTACCAAATTCTTGATTTACACTGCGGGCGCTTCCATCTTTATTTTGATAGCTGCCTTAGCAATGGCATTCTACGGCGGAGGCACCCCCACCTTCGACATGGTAGAACTAGGCTTGAAGGACTACCCACTGGGTTTAGAATTACTGCTTTATGCGGGATTGCTGATTGCCTTCGGTGTGAAACTGGCGATTTTCCCTTTCCACACTTGGCTACCTGATGCCCACGGCGAAGCATCTTCTCCCGTGTCGATGATTCTGGCCGGCGTATTGCTGAAAATGGGCGGATACGGATTGATTCGGCTGAATTTGGAACTTCTTCCCCAAGCACACGTTTACTTTGCACCGATTATGGCGGTGCTCGGCGTGGTCAATATTATCTACGGCGCGCTGAATTCCTTTGGCCAATCGAACATGAAGCGCCGCTTAGCGAATTCGTCGATTTCTCACATGGGATTCGTGTTGTTGGGTATTGCTTCCTTCACGGATTTGGGAATCAACGGGGCGCTGTTGCAAATGATTTCCCACGGTTTAATCGCCTCAGTATTGTTTTTCCTGGCTGGCGTTACTTACGATCGCACCCATACAATGATCATGGACGAGATGGGCGAGATTGGGAAAGTCATGCCGAAAGTGTTTGCCTTGTTTACCGCAGGGGCGATGGCATCTTTGGCACTCCCCGGAATGAGCGGTTTTGCTAGCGAACTGTCAGTGTTTGTGGGCGTCGCAACTAGCGATATGTACAGCGGTTCTTTCCGCGCCGTGACAGTGTTCCTGGCGGCAGTAGGACTGATTTTGACGCCGATTTATTTGCTCTCGATGCTGCGACAGTTATTTTACAACTGTGGCACCCTAGCTGCTTGCGACCTTGAGGATCTAAATCTGCAGAATCAGAGAAACAATCTGGATGAAGCGGTTTGTTTTGGTAATAGTTGCGTTTTGCCTGGTGATGCACCGTTTATTGATGCTAAACCTCGGGAAGTGGCGATCGCATTTTGCTTTTTGATACCGATTGTCGGCATTGGTTTTTATCCCAACATGGCGATGCAAGTCTACGATGCGAAGACTGTCGCAGTCAACGCAGAAGTCCGCCAATCTTACATCCAAATTGCTCAACAAAATCCTCGGATTTATGCGAATCAACTTTTGGTTCCCAAAATTGCCCAAGCTCAAAAATCGCCTGCTTTGGACAAAATTACAGGATCTGAATCTGCATCGGTTTTTGGCATTGTCAAATAATTTTATCGAACTCTGTTTGTGTTGAAAATTGGGCGATCGCTTTTGTCAAAGGGCGATCGCTTTTTTTTTATCGCTGAATTTCTGAAATAATCTGCGCCAGATTCTCCATAGCATATCCCACCTCAAGAATCGATTTATCCTCCAGATCAGAGGCAATTTTCTTCAAGATATTTAGCGGTTCTTCAGAGCCTGTCGTCTTCACAAACAACACTTGCAACCGATTTTTTACTAATGCTAAAATAGAGCTACTTGGTTCGCCTTTATCCCCTTTCCGTTTAGCAATGTTGATGCTCAATTTGTGAGTTTTCAACAGCCGCATTCTTTCTATTCCTTGGGTCTTAACCGTCTCCAAAACCTCCCCTCGAATCTGATCGACTAATCTGTCGGTCACATATTGCACGATCAAAGGCTGAAGCATAAAAACTGTTTCCCCGCCCTCACTAATTTTGTCAATCAGCGAGCGACGACCCAGAGAATCGAGATTTTTTAGCAAATCTGAAAGCGATGAATTGGCAAACATCTGCTCTCGCAAAGTCGTCAGGGAAATCGGGCTTTGAGCAATAGCAATCCAGTAGGCAATCTCTTGTTCTGAACTAGAGATTCGATCGAACTGCTGTGCCAGCAAATTGCTGATATGTTCTTCAATAAATAACGCCGTTGCTTCCAAAAGCTTTAAAATATTTCCCTCGAAAAACTCGTTAATTGTTGTCGCTACAATCTTTAATGCTAACAGATTGCCTCCGTACCGGGATAACAAGATTTCCAACTCTTGATTTTGAGGCGACAAACCTTTTTCTTGGAAGATTTCCCGCGCTATTTCCTCGGAAATAGCAGGTTTTAAAGACCGCACTTTTTCTCCCGCCAGCAAAGCCAGTTCCGTAGGTTCTTCCGAACTAACTAGCACTAAACAGCTATTGTGATTGACCTCACAGAGCCGCACAATTAAATCTCGATATCCTTCGTAGCCTTCGCGGTAGTGTCCCGCTAATTCTTCGGGTCTGAGAACCGCTTCAAAATCGTCTAAAATTACCAGACAGCGGTGTTTCCGCAGATACTCGACCAATCGCGAAATTTTGCTGTTGAGGTCGATGGGTACATCGGGTTTTTGTTGGTTAGAAAAAAGTTGAATTAAGCTCCCTAGGAAGTCGAATGGTGCGGGTGTCGATCGCAGCGATCGCCAAATCACAAAATCAAACTCATTCTGTACCTGTTTTGCCAACTGCACCGACAGAGTTGTTTTGCCGCTACCAGCCAAACCAAGCAGCGCTATTAGGCGACAATTATCTGATACAATCCACTGCTTTAAAGTAGTTAATTCTTCAGTCCGTCCGTAAAAAACCGAAACATCCGGTGCTTGACCCCAATCTTCCTGTCGGTGTCCGATGGCCATCTTTAATAGAGAGCCTTTACCTCCACTAAAATCGCTTGTTCCCTGATCGATGTGGTATGAAAACAGCAACTGATGCCTCAATTCCGAAAGCTTTCCAGGGCCGTTCCCCCCGATCTGAAACTTTTTGTAAACTTCGCCGAGTCTTTTGCGAACGGCGATGTCGCTAATGCCAAGCTTTGTGGCGATCGTCGCTGTAGATTGACCGTCGAGAGCCATAAACACAGTTTCTAACTCGGCATCTGTGACACCGCGCTGTTTGGCGATCGTTTGCACAAAGTTTTGAGGAATCGGAGTAGTCAAGGTAGGAATCTCGCCTATACTAAAAATCTACCTTATATTATATTGTGTGAGTTCTCGCGGGCGAGCAATTAAATCGAATTTGCAAACGTTCAGCTTGCTTTTTGCTGTTTGGGCAGTTTTAGATATTTATACCCAATTATTGATTGTGATACCAGTTTAAAAAAATGCAACTGTAGGCCCGTGCTCCAAACCAATACACAATCAGTCATTCCCAATTCTTCAATTCTTTAATTCTTTAATCTAAGATGGTATGAGAAACGGGGAGTTGATCACCATAAATTGTTGCTGTCTGCCTACCCGTAAAACCTATTGTAGAGTGGAGGCGCGGCGATTAATTTATAGCACCAAACCATAAAGCTCCAACCGCACCACAACCCACCACGAACCAAAAACCAGGTAAATTTACAATTTTTGAAAGCAGCGCTGTATCAGCCAAAAATTGTCGCACTAGCGCGGTATTCTTGGGCCGAAAGCAGCCGCCAACTCCCATCGCCCACAAGTTCCAAAACCTGCTGGTGATATTTCACTAAACTCAATCGGTGGCCGACACTCACAAACGTAGTTTTAGTGGCTTGCAACTGCTCGTATAAATGTTGCTCGTTCTTCAAATCCAAAGCACTTGTCGCCTCATCCAAAATAGCATATCGCGGTTCTGTCAATAACAATCTAGCAAAAGCTAAACGTTGCTGTTCTCCCAGCGACAAAATCTCACCCCAATCTAAATCCGCATCAAAACCGCCCAATCTGTCCGGCAAATCTGCTAAGTTTACTGATGCCAAAACGCGGCGCAATTTTTCCTCATCAACCTCGCTGCTGCTATTGGGATACAAAAGTTGCGATCGCAAATTACCCAAAATCATATAAGGACGCTGCGGCAAAAACAACATTTCCCCCAATTCCGGCCGCGCCAAACGGCCCGTTCCCGCGTCCCACAAACCCGCAATGGCCCGCAGCAAAGAACTCTTTCCAGCACCGCTTTGCCCGACAATTAATAGTCCTTCTCCTGGCGACACAGCTACCGACAAATCCCTAATCAAAGTCTTTTGATGTTTCGGAGTATCTAAAGTAACGTGTTCCAATGTCAACTGCGAACTTATAACTGTATCGATTGTTCTAATTTCGTCGTCGAATTTAACAGCATTTTTTTCATCTTTTAAAGACTCATTAAACGTAGCTAGACGATTAATCCCCGCTGCAAAAGCACTCAAGTCTTCAATATTATATACCACTAAAGAAAATGCCTCTAAAACCTGACGAAAAGCAAATTCAGCTTGAGTAATATCGCCGTATTTTATCTGGTCTGCAAAGTAGATAGAAGCCAGAAATAAAGAGGGTATAATATAAGTTGCATATTTATAGCTGAGTGTAAAATATTGCAGATTACGCTGCCACCCAATTAGAAAATTAAAGTTCCGAATTGCTGCTAAAAATCGGTGTTTCACCTGAACAGATTCCTGTGCTTCTCCACGATAAAAAGCAATTGATTCTGCATTGTCCCGAATGTGAACCAAGCCATAGCGAAAGTCAGCTTCTTTGCGGAGCTGATTGAAGTTCAAAACAATCAACTTTTTGCCAAAAATTACCATTATTGCCGTGCCAAAGACAGCATAAATGATTAGTCCGATCGAAAGACTTTTAGAAATAGACCACAGAATACCCGTAAAAAAAATAACATCAATAACTGCTCCCAACATCAGCAGCAAAAAATATAAACTCGTGCTAGTGAAAGATTTGATATCTTCAGCGAGTCGCTGGTCGGGATTGTCGATTTCGTTTTGAGAATTTATTTCGTAATAAGCGCGGTTTTGAAAATATCTATCCAGGAAACTATCAGTCATCCACTCTCGCCAATACAGCCCTAGTTTATCTTGGGTATAGCGATAAATCACCACTATCGGAGTAGCGATGATGAAAGCTCCAGCATAAACCCACATAAACCGCCAAAAAGTGGTCTGATCTTTTTCAGCAAGTGCTGTCGTAAAAAAGTTATTAATGTAGCTAATTACTACGTTAATTCCGCTAACTGACAGCGACAAAAATAGCAGCAGAGCTAACATTGTCCACTGCTTCCAGCGCGGTATCAACTTGCTTCCGAAAAAGACAAAAGCAGCCACCGGTAGGATTAGCATTAAACCAATGATTGCAATTGCGGGCGAATTAATAATTCCTTTCAACAAAGTAACTAAGCCCGCAGCAATACTATTTACAAATTCGGGAAATAAGACTTGAGTACCCAAACATACAGCGCTGACGAGCACAAACATCGCAGCGAAGAGAAATATCAACAACAGCGCTACTAATCCTAAAAAGATTCTGCCACCTCCAGGCTCTAAAGGATAAAAGTAAGGTTGAGCGATCGCAATAAATCTCTGCCACAACTGACGGTCAAATCGATTCATCTTTGCTGTTTACAAAACTACTTTGACTGTTCTAACATATCAAGTCTTGTAACCAACTGATGCAGAAATTTATTTGGGAGGTTCGCGAAAAAAATTGGTCTCACCCACAGACGGATACTTGTTTTCCGACTTAAGTGGTGGAGACCAAAAAAGTTTGGACGTTAGTTCAAGCTCTTAGATTCATCTGCGGAGTCAATTCTTTAATCTAAAATCTAAAATCTCAAATCGATGGGATCGGAAGAAGTCGCGCTTTCGCCGGCCAAGTCCGACTGCGACTGGCTGCTGTAAAATCGCTGGCTAATCCCCAAAATTACTTGTTTCATTAGCCAATACAAAACAGCAATTACTACAAAGGTTGCAGCCATTACTACAACCGGACGCTTACCAATCAAATCATTCATTACGGTGTTAACCAGCGCATCGGGATTAGTCAGAATATCCCAAGTGTTGAAGCGGATAAATCGCCCTAAATAAATCCCGATCGCCGAAAGTGCGTGTATAGTTATCTCCGTTGCCAGGATAAATCTACTCCAACCCTGTTGCTTCAAATAGTAACCCAAATTCATCACCGACAGGACGTAAGCCCCAAACCCGACCAGCATAAACACCAGATACTGCGGGATCAAAGCTAGAGTCACAATCCACACCGAGTTCCCCTCTTTAATCTGGCGGATCAGGTGAATGATATCAGTTAAAACGTAGGGCGCATTAGGCAAAAATGCGATAAACCAGAAAAAACCGCCCCACCAGCGGAGAGAGCGAACTCCGCGCTGCCGCAGTACCCAGATGTCTAAAGCCATCAAGGCCAGGGTAATCGCGATCGCCCCCAAAACGTAAGTTTTGCCCACATCTTGCACTATGTGCTTCAGATAGGCAAAAACAGGGCGCGTGCTGGACAAAAAAGTAGCGCCCAGGAGAAAGGCCGTACCCCACAGCAGCCAGCGCGATCGAGGTTTGCGGAACAGCCAAAAACTCAGGCCCAGCGGTACTAAAGCCAAAAACAAATTCCAAGACATCCACCGGACATTATGTCCCATTGCTTGCAGCGCTTCCAGGATTAATCCCATCATGTCAATTTTTATACAATTAAAGGTTTGATGCAGCACCGCTACCTTAGCAGCTTCAATCTATTTTAGTCGTTAACTTGTAGGGTGCGTCAGCTTATGACTCCACGCCCGCGCCTGAAAATCAATAACTGCTAATACTTGTAGGGTGCGTCAGCTTATGACTCCACGCCCGCGCCTGAAAATCTAAAATCGACTGACGCACTCTACCACTGTGGAGTGAATTCTAAAATCTAAAATCTAAAATCTAAAATCTAAAATCTAAAATCTAAAATCTAAAATCGAGTGACGCACCCTACTATTTATGCACTTTGTCGATCGGAATCTCAATCTTAAAAGTCGTTCCGCATCCTATGGACGAAATACAGTCAATCTTGCCCTTGTGCTTTTCCACCACAATCGAGTGCGCGATAGACATTCCCAACCCCGTACCTTTCCCCACAGCTTTCGTAGTAAAAAACGGGTTAAAAATGCGATCGACTATCCCCTCGGGAATGCCCGTACCGTTGTCCGAAATTTCTACCCTAACAGTGTTCTGGGGGGTTACACCAGTGGAAATAGCAATCCGTCCACTCTTTGTCTCTGATTGTGGAACCGATAACTGGTGATATCGTTCTTCAATAGCATCAATTCCATTAGCAATAATATTCATAAACACCTGATTCAGTTGGCTCGCATAGCACTCCACCAGTGGCACTTTGCCGAACTCCTTAATTACTTCAATTGCTGGGCGGCTGTCGTGACTCTTCAAGCGATGCTGCAAAATCAACAAAGTGCTATCAATTCCCGCGTGAATATCAACGGGCTTCATTGCCGATTCGTCCAGCCGCGAGAAATTCCTGAGCGACAACACAATTTGCCGGATGCGCTCGGTTCCCACCTGCATCGAACCCACAATTTTTATTAAATCCTCAGCCATGAAATCCAAATCAATCTCTTGAATGCGATCGACAATTTTTGGATTAGGTTCGGGATACTCATGTTCGTAAAGAGTCACCAGATCGATCAACTGTGTAGTATACTGCTTGAGATAATCAATGTTAGCGTGAATAAAGTTAACCGGATTATTAATTTCGTGGGCGATGCCTGCAACTAATTGCCCCAAAGAAGACATTTTTTCAGTTTGAATGAGCTGAGATTGAGTAGAGCGTAATTCCAGCAGCGCTGACTCTAACTCTCGGGATCTCGATCTTTCTCGCGCCTCGCTTTGTCGCAGATATTCATCTGCTTGTTTACGAGTCGTAATATCCTGGGAAAATCCAATTATTACCTTGGGCTGACCTTCAGAATTCCTGCTAAAAATACTATCCCTACTTTGCAGCCAAAAGCATTGATTGTCTGCGCCCTGCATCCGGTACTCAATTTCCAGAACTTTGCCATCCTCAATTCCTGCAAAGCTCGCGTGATGTTCCAGAACTTTTGACAAATCTTCGGGGTTCATTAACTGAGGAATCAGTGACGCACCCATCGCTTGAATTTCGTCAAAGCTATAGCCCAAAATCGTGCCAATAGAAGAATTAGCATAGACATTTCGCTGTTCTTCCAAGTCGTAGAGATACAAAATACCGGGAGTAGCATCGGCAATTTTTTGAACAAACTGCTGGCTGTGTTGCAAAGCTAATTCAGCTTGTTTGCGATCCGTCACATCAATGGTGATGCCGTCCCAAAGAATATCGCCGTTTTCTTTAGCTTCAGGACGCGAAATTACCTGAAACCAGCGAATTTTGCCTGAAGGCAGCACCAGCCGTCCTTCCCACTCCCAAGGTTGCAAACTTTGCGCTGAAATAGTAATAGATTCGTAATAATTTTGGCTGTCTTCAGGATGAACCAAATCTATTAGTAAAGCCGAATTTTGTATAACAGATTCGGGTTCTAATTCAAACATTTCTCGGGAAGCTGGACTCATGTAAGGGAAACTGACAGAGCCATCTGGACGCAGCAAACATTGATAAATCATTCCCGGCAAATTAGCCGACAGCTTTTGAAATTTTGCCTCGCTTGAACGCAGTGCTTCCTCTGCTTGTTTGCGCTCCGTAATGTCAGTAATTGAACCAACAATGCGGACTGCTTTTCCAGATGCGTCCCACAAAGCTTGTCCCCGACAGAGTATCCATTTGTAGGAGCTGTTGTAGCACCACAAGCGGTATTCGATGATATAATGGGGTGTTGTTCTGTCTAAATGGTCTTGGAAAGCTTGCATTACTAAGTCTAAATCGTCGGGATGCGTGCCTCTGTTCCATTCGTCAAAGTAATCGAGATTTGGCCTGTGTTCGTATCCGGTGATTTCCTTAAAGCGATCGGATAGGAATATTTCTCTCGTGTGCAAGTTCCAATCCCAAATACCGTCATTATTGCCTTTGAGCGCTAACTGCCAACGTTCTTCTGTTTGGAGCAATTGAGCTGTTCTTTGTTCGACTCTATTTTCTAGTTCTTGATTGAGCTGTTTGAGACTTTCTTCTGCTTGTTTGCGCTCGATCGCAATTCCTGCTAAATGCCTGACAGTTTCGATCGACTGCAGCTCAAAATTTTCGGGAGCGCGCGGTTGGGCGCAATACATGGCGAAAGTCCCTAAAACTTCGCCGACCGACGAAAAAATAGGACTAGACCAGCAAGATCTAAGTCCAAAAGTAAAGGCTAAATCTCGATAATTTTCCCACAAAGGATCGGTAGCAATATCTGTAACGATCACTGGTTCGCGGCGGTAAACAGCAGTGCCGCAGGAACCGACATCCGGGCCGATGGCTGCACCATTAACAGCAGCATTGTAACTTTCCGGCAAACTCGGCGCGGCTCCGTGCAGCAAATGTTGACCGTCTTTATCTAACAGCAAAACCGAACCCATAACATCTCTCGATTGCTGTTCGACAATTTCAATTAAGGTATTTAAAGTATCGCCCAGAGAAGCGCCCTGAGCAATCATTTCTAAAATTTGTTTTTGACCGCTCAACCAATTTTCAGATTGCTTGCGCTGCGTAATGTCGCGGGCTACCAAGAGAACCGTATTTTCTTTCATGGGGGAAATGTTAGCGAAAAACCACTTTTGTTCGCTGCCAATTGGCAGGTTATATTCTAAACTACTGATTTGATTCGTAGCGAGGGCGAGGCGAATTTGCTTCAGAAACATTTCTGCTATTTCTGGTTCAAATATATCGCGGGTTTTTTGTCCGACAAGTTCGGCCGGTGGCTTGTACAAAAGTTCGGGATTTGTGGGGGCAATTTTCAGGAAGCGTCCTTCAATATCGAGCACAAAAATTACGTCGCTCATGGCCGCAAACAAAGCTCGCAATTCTGATTCAGAAGCTTGCAGGGCGATTTCAGCTTTTTTGCGATCGCTAATATCTGTACCCACCGACAGGATCCCGATCGCTCGTCCTCGGTCATCAAGCAAAGGTTGGTTTCTCCAGGCTACCCAGACTTTTTCGCCATTGCGGCGGATGTTTTGATTTTCGTGTTTGAAATATTTGTCCGGTTCTGTCGCACAGTCTCGAATTATTACGGCTAAATGATTTTCCGACAAATCGGCCGAATCTACAATTGTGCCGATCACACTTTTGCCAATTATTTCTGCTTCTAAATACCCGAAAAAAGTTTCCGCAAACTCATTAAAAAAAGTAATCTTACCTTCGCTGTCTAACTGCACAATAATGCTGTTAGTATTCTCCACCAATTGCCGGTACTTAGCTTCGTTCGCGCGCAATTTCGCAGGCCCGTAGACCCAACTAAAGGCCACCGCCCCGCAGAAAACAGCCAGCAAGCAGCCACCAAACAGCAACCACCCCCGCAACGGCGAATTCTTTGGCCATCCTCCCGCCGGAATTGCTGCCAACTGCCAGGAACCGTTGGGCAAAGTGATTTCCAGAAGCATGGGACTTTTCTGAAAAATCGACTTGTCGCCGAAAAACACGTCGCCGGACTTTCCCCTCCCGTCTTTGCCGCGCACAGCGTATTGCAGCTTGGCTGACGAATCGTTGAGTCCTGCTTCGTCAAACAGGGAATCTTTGTTGAGAACCAGGTTTGCCAAGCCCCAGTAAACTCCTGTTTCGGGATCTGCGCCGGAGGGTGTGAGAAAAATGGGCGATCGGCTGATGAACCCCACGCCCCCTTCCAATAATTTCACTGGCCCGGCAAGCAAAGTTTTTCTGGTGTTGATGACATCTTCGATCATTTCTCGCTGTTCGGGTACTGCCGTCAAGTCAACCCCGATCGCCTTTTGATTTCTCTCCCGCGGATAAATGTAAGCGACCGTCGTGCCTTTAACTAAACTTACGCTGCGAATCCCCGTTTGCTGTGCCAGCAGAATTCTCGCCGTCGCTGTAAACTGGGCTTCGGTGATGTTTGGGTTGTTGGAAATGTCAGCCACCAAACCCCGGATCAAAAACAGCCGGGAATTCAAAGAGCTTTCCAGCTTAGAACGGACTGTGCTGAGCCGATCGATCGTGCTAGTGCGGCTGTACTGCAAAAATCGCTGTTGTTCCGATCGGTCTAAAATGCCAACTCCGACCAAAATTGCTACTGATGTAGCAATTGCTGCTAAATAAGGTGAAATTTGGAATTTTTTAATCTTAAAGTATTCCATTTGCCGGCACTTAAGCGATATTTTTAAGTCTTTAGATAGATTTATTTTAATTCTATTTTTCTAGGCAGATGCAAAATTTCCGGCATACCGGGCTTGGGGCAAGAGTGGAGGGGTAGGCACGGGGGCACTACCCCTACGAGACAAAACCCTGATTTTTTCTAGAATGAAACAGCCCAGACTCTCCCTCTCCCCGTTCGGACTCGCGCACCCGAAAGACGGGATTTATTGGTTAAAATAGGGTTAGCAATAATTTTTTTCAGCGCTGGGCGTAAATCTTCATAGGGGCAATTTGATGCAGGAACAGTTGATGGAAGCGATCGCACCTTATCGCGATCGAGTAGATTATCTAGAAGTTCGCCTCGAACAAAGCGAGTCAACAGCGATTAGTTTTCGCGGCCCTCAGTTAGATGCTGTCAACCGCAGTTTTAGTCTCGCTGGCGGCATCCGCGCTTGTCACAAAGGCGGCTGGAGTTTTGTAACTTTTAACGGTTTAGCTGAGTTAAAAGCTCGCATTGAAGAAGCTGTCGTGCAGTCTCGTTTAGTTGGCAGCGAAAAAACTGTACTAGCAGATGTCACGCCGATTCAAGATTATGTAGCGGTGGAATTGGGTCATGATCCGCGATCGATCACTCTAGCAGAAAAGCGCAAGTTGCTCGAATCTTACAACCAGTTGCTGTTAGATTACGACCCACGAATTCAGACAACAATGGCCGGTTACAGCGATCGATTTGGGATTACTTATTTTGTGAATTCTCAAGGCACTTCGATCGCTCAGGAGCGCTTGGACGTGACGGGGCGTTTCGGGGCGATCGCCCGCAATGAAGATGGTGTCGTCCGTCAAGGGTTTGAGTCGATTCACTCGCGATCGGACTACGGTGTCTTGACAAATATTGAAGATCGTGTTAAGAGTGCGGCTGTTCGAGCTGTAAGCCAACTAGACGCAAAACCGGTCAAAGGCGGTCAGTATCCGGTGATTTTAGACCCTTATTTGTCGGGGGTGTTTATTCACGAAGCTTTCGGTCATTTGTCGGAAGCTGACGGCATTTACGAAAACCCGAAAATGCAGGAATTGTTGACTTTGGGCAAGCCTGTGGCGATCGAACAATTGAACGTAATTGACGACGCAACTCTGCCGGGATTGCCGGGAACTCTCAAATACGACGACGAAGGCGTGCCCGCTCAGTGCAAGCATTTAATCAAAAATGGAGTTTTAGCAGCTCGGATGCACAATCGCGAGACTGCGGGCAAAATGGGCGAAGCTCCGACGGGAAATGCCAGGGCTCTGAGCGCTACTTTTATGCCGTTGGTGCGGATGACTAATACGGCGATCGAATCTGGCGCACATTCTTTTGATGAAATGGTGGGCGACATTGAGGAAGGAGTGTATGCAGTGCGGATGTTGGGAGGACAAACCAACGGCGAAATGTTTACCTTTGCAGCAGCAGAAGGCTTCATGATTCGCAACGGCAAATTGGCCGAACCGGTGAGCGATGTTACTTTAAGCGGCAATGTATTTCAGACTTTAAAGGATATTGAGTCGATCGGCAACGACTCAGTTTATGCCTACGGCGGCTGCGGCAAAGGTGGCCAAAGCGGTTTACCCGTCAGCGTCGGCGGCCCCCATTTGCGGATAAAAAATGTTGTAGTCGGAGGAAGATAATCATTAGTCATTAGTCATTAGTCATTAGTTATTAGTTCAATACTTACGCAACTGGTTAAGGTGAGGGCGTGATCACACCCTCACCTTAAGCGGTTTGGGGTACTTACAAGCTGACAAACCACTGACAATCTACTATTGAGGGCTTCAGCTAGGTCGTTCGGTGTTTGGGAGGCTTCATAAATTACAGAGAAATTCGGGAAGTGCGATCGCGATTATAGACTTTACCCTGATTTTGTGTTTAATTCCCCTTAAGTTTCCTTCATCTCTACCCGATTATTCTGCCTAATAGGAATCTCAATCACAAATTCTGCACCCCGCTCTGTTGGCTGTGATAAACACTTCAAATCTCCGCCGTGCTTATCCACCACAATCTGATAGCTAATAGATAATCCCAAACCAGTACCTTGACCCACAGGTTTAGTTGTAAAGAAAGGACTAAATAGATGGGTTCTTACCTCACTTGTTATCCCCAGCCCATTGTCTTTCACACTGATTATTACCCAATCCTGATTTAGGATAGCAGTACGAATCGTAATCGTACTAGGCTCGTTTTTAATTTGCTCCGGGCTGCGTTTTTTGTCATAGGAATTCAAGGCATCAATCGCATTGCTCAGCAAATTCATAAATACCTGATTCAACTGACCCACATAACATTCTATTTTCGGCAAATCTCCATATTCTTGAATAATTTGAATAGGTGGACAATCCGGCTTAGGCTTGAGCCGACTCTGCAAAATGACTATACTGCTGTCGATGCCCTCGTGAATATTAACGGGTTTCATCTCAGCTTCGTCAAGGCGGGAGAAGTTCCGCAACGTCAGCACAATCTGACGGATACGTTCAGCCCCTACTTTCATCGAAGATAGCATTTTAGGTAGATCTTCTCTGATAAATTCTAGCTCTATGTTGTCAATTAAAGCTTCGATTTCAGGGTGATTATGGGCATCATGCTGTTCGTAAAGGTTGATTAAATCCAATAGCTTCTGACTATACTCATTGACATAAGTTAAATTGCCATAAATAAAATTAACCGGATTATTAATTTCGTGGGCAACACCGGCAACTAACTGTCCTAAGCTAGACATTTTCTCAGTCTGAATAAGCTGAGATTGGGTGCGCTGTAACTTTTGCATTGCGGCTTCTAGTTGGAGAGCTTTTTCTCGCTCTCGCACTTCCGATTGCCGCAATTTCTCCTCTCTTTCTTGGCGGGAGCGCTCGTTTTCCTTTAACTGTTGCACGTGGAACAATGTTTTGTTAATTGTAATTTCTAAATCATTAAAATCTATAGGCTTAGTCAAAAAATCAAAGGCTCCGGCGTTCATCGCCTTTCTAATATTTCCCAAGTCGCCATAAGCCGATATAACTATTGTTTTGACTAGGGAAGCTATCTGATTAAGTTTCCCTAACAAAACGATACCATCCATAACTGGCATATTAATGTCAGTCAGCACAATGTCTATATCCGGTTGTTCTTGTAACTTTGCCAGCGCTTCTACGCCATTATACGCAAAAAACACCTGGTATTCTTCCGCACGGATCTTTTTTCTAAATTTCTGGGAAATTAGAGATTCTAAATCTGGCTCGTCATCCACAAATAATATTTTAGCTGGCATATTAGGCTCTTAGTTGCTAGTAGAAGGAAGAAGGAAGATGGGGAGAGGGAGACTGGGAGACTGGGAGACTGGGAGACTGGGTGCAACTAACAACTAGCAATTAGCAATTAGCAATTAGCAATTAGCAATTAGCAATTATCAATTATATTTCATTGTGACTCCAAATTTATTATTTTATTTTTGAGAACTTCAAAATTCACAGGCTTAGTAATATAGTCATCAGCCCCATAAGCCATTGCAGTTTGGTGATTGTTCTCATCTTCATAAGCGGTAATCATAAAAATTTTTAGATTGGGAAACTTTTTTTTGATAATTCTGAGCAGTTCTATCCCATTCATACCGGGCATATTAATATCCGACAAAATCAAGACAATCGACGCTTCTTTATGATTTTCTAAGTATTCCAAAGCCGCCTCTGCTGACAGGGCAAAATAAAAGTGAATTTGCCCTGCTTTGATTTCTTTTCTAAACTTTTGAGTAAACAAAGATTGAATATCTTCCTCGTCGTCTACAACCATTACTTTCATTTTCTTAATTCCTTAATTTCGGCTATTTTTTTCGGCAATATGATGATAAACTCTGTGTAGTTTCCTACTTCTGTTTCAACTTTTAGTTCTCCGCGATGTTGCTGGACGACAACATCGTGACTGATAGAAAGACCTAGACCAGTACCTTCTGCTGGTGGCTTTGTAGTAAAAAAGGGATTGAAAATTTTATCAAGTACCTCTGGCGTTATCCCTGGGCCATTATCGCGAATGCGGATTTCAATCCGACCGTCCAGATTTCGAGTTTTCACGTCAAGTATAGGTGAAAATCCTGACCCCATTTCTTGTTGCTTTTTATGGGCTGCATAGCAAGCATTGCTAATAATGTTAAGAAAAACCCTACCTATGTCTTGTGGCACGACCTCTACTTGGCCAATGTCACTGTCATAGTCGGTTTCTATGGTAATGTTAAAAGCAGTTTCCTTAGCTCGCATCCCGTGATAGGCTAGATTGATATATTCGACCAACAAACTATTTATATCTGTGGCTTCCCAATGGCCGCTTTGTCCCCTCGAATGCAACAGCATATTGCCAACTATTTTGTCTGCTCTTTGACCGTGTTGATTGATTTTTTTAAGATTTCCTTTGAGATCGGTTAATAGCTCGGCAATATATTCATTTGTTTCTGGCTCTAACCGTTCTCCTTGATTTTCTAATTCTGCAAACAGTTCTTCGGTTAATTCGACCGAAACTTCTGAGAAATTGTTGACAAAGTTTAATGGGTTTCGGATTTCGTGGGCAATCCCTGCTGTTAAACTACCCAGAGAAGCTAGTTTTTCTTGGACAACAATTTGATTTTGCATAGCTCTGAGATTTGCTTCTATCCGCTGGCGCTCTTCAATCTCATTTTGCAATTGCTCTACAGTATGGGTGAGTTCAGATGTACGCTCCTCGACTTTGATTTCTAGTTCCTCATTAGCCTTTTGCAGGGCTTTCTGGGCTTGTTTGCGATCGGTGATATCGCGGACGATCGCAACATATTCTTGCAGATCCCGATTGGAAAGGGAAGCATCTTGAGAGAATCGGTCTGAGATGGCAACTTCCAGGATGCGGGGGTCTCCATCGGGTAGCTTGAGATTTTGTTCGCTGCGACTGAGCCACTGCTCTGGCTGAACCCCTAATCCGGGTAATAATTTGTTCAGGTGAGACCCAATTAGCCGAGTAGCCTCTATTCCGAAGACGCTTTCAGCAGCGGGATTAGTCTGACGAATTATACCTTTTTCATCCAGCACTACAATAGCATCTAGGGCAATGGTAAAAAGCTGTTCTGCTCCCTCTCTTGCTTCGTCCATTGAGACGACTTGGGGTAAGCTTGTCCAGCAGGCAATGGCCACCCCCACAAAAGCAACTGTCAGGAGTACCACTACCAATAGATTCAAACCAACACTAGAATTAGCATATAATTTGAGGCCAAAAATCCAGCCGACAGCAACAGCGCTGACGATTAGCAAGATCAAAACTACAACCTGATAGGCTACAAAATCTGGGATTTTAACCTTGCTACTTTTGCGGTAAAGCCGAATCCACCATGACGGATGGAAGGGGGCAAAGGCAATGCGACTCATCCCTGCATCCACTGCTAAAATGGCAATGGGAAAAAACAACCCAATGATAAAGTCTTGCCAGCCCCAAGCCAAGCCTCCCACGACTAGAACTACCGCATCTACTACAAAGAATGCCAGCGACCACCAAGGCCACCGAATTTCTGGCCTACCCCGTCGCAGCCATAGTGAGAGATGGAACATCATCAGGCAGACAACCAAGCCAACATTAGTAATTGCCACAAGCCGAGGCACATTTCCCCAAGCTAGACAGATTAAACTGAGAACCAAAACAAAGACAAGCCCAAATCCAAATACACCCCGTCGGGATACAACTGCGAATGTTGGCGAAATATGCCCATCTACGGCAAGTTGGTACAACATCCGGGGGCAGTTGGAAACAATAGTCGCGCAACTCAGAAGACAGCTTGCGACGACTAGAAAGGTGACAAGGGTGGTAACCCCGGGCCCCCATAATACCTGACAGGCAGCTAATACATTCAAAAATACGTCATCTTTCAGACCAGGAGCGGTAGCCAAGCGCATCAGTACCCAAGCACCTCCTAAAATCACAGGCAGCATCCCCAGTGCGGAAATTTTGAGAAACTGCAAGGTTTTAGTAGGGTTGCGGCTATCCGCTACGAAACTGGCGGCGGAGTCACAGCAGTAGAAGATGTATGTACCAAAGTAAAACCATTTAGCCCAGTCAATAAAGGTGAATTCCGGCCAAGTTGCGGGGAAAAAGCCGGGACTGTTTGGGGAAAAAGCTAACCAGAATAGACCATAAATGGAAAAAACGGATAATACGCCGACTGTGGGCAACACAAAAAAGGCGTGCAGAATACTTAAGGCGCGAGTGCCGCTGAATGTCAAAATGAAGGGTAGGAGCGTGAAGGTAATATTTAGTAAAGTTTCAGGACAGCTAAAACCTAAACTATTGAGGTTGACTTTGATTAGCTGCGTCAGTACGATCGCAGAAATTGGCAGTGTTGCTACCCAGCTTAAAAAATATCCGATCGCTGCATAGCTTCCCAGACCCGGATAATTTTTCAGCATTCGGGCGGTATAGTTGGGCGTTCCCCCAGCCATGTCTGGGAAATACTCACCGATGCGTTTTACCTGTAGATTGAGCATCATGCCCATGATAATACCGGGCAACCAGACGAAGATGGCGCTAGGCCCGATCGCTGCTTGGATAGCTGTGGCGATGGTAAACCAATTGGCGTGACCTGTGAGCCCAAAGCCCGATGTTTCCACCGCACTCAGGCTTCGAGGCAGGCGCATGAGCGATCGGCTGTTAAGATTTTCTATTGGGGAAGGCTGAGTTGGTTCTGAGTGGTAGCCGTTTTCTGGCTGGTGTCGGATGTCTGTCGCCATCAGTTTTACTTATTTTTTTTTGGATTTTGCAGTCGCTACCCGATGTTCAGCTTTATAGATATAATTTTTTTTTGTTAAGTATTGTTCCTAGTCTTAAATTTTGGCAAAGCAGCCTTTCCCAATCAACCAGGAAAATCTATCTCAATCCATCTTCAATATTACATTCAATATTACATTTTATTTGTGACTTCTGACTTTTGCAAATTTCGCGTTCTTTTAGCCATGCCGTTGAGGCTTCCGCTAAGTCGTTGGGTGTTTAGGGAATTCAGGCATTATATAGAAATTGGCTAGAACTTACGCAACTGTCACAGTTCCGTATACCAGCCCCATAAAATTAGACAATAAATATCGGAATTTCGGCAAGTTTTAGTTGCTCAATTAAAGATTTTGATAGTATTTTTTGTTTAATTTTATATATTGTTTGACGATTTTTATTCGCTAAAATTTTGACAGCTAACCACAAAAATTCATGGCAAGCAATAGGATTTATTGGTACTATAGCTAGACGGCAATGCCAATATTATCTCCCGGTAAGTTGCTTGATTTCCCTAGGAAATTGCTCAATTTTCCAACGAATAACAAACAGTTTTTGTAGGTAATTTGTGCTGGATTTAGTCCGGTAGTTTGTCGCGACTGTCCACTTGTCAGTGCCCCGGACTGCTTAAATTAATGGGTGAGGGGGCGATCGCACCCTCACCATCTGCCAGTTGCGTAAGTCCTGTGGTTATTAGTAGGGTGCGCCGAGGCGCAATTTATTACCTACCAGAAAGAATTGGTTTAAAGCCGGAACCCATAAGCGGGAGAAATTAAAAGAAGACTATTCATTACTCCAATCCTCTTCCTTCCAGGTAGAGGTCGCTATCCCAAGTCAACTGTCAACTGAATACAGATAGTGTAAAAATAGAAGGAATACAGCGTAAGTCTTGTTCTTCCATCTTCCCTCTTCCTTCTGACTTCATAACTTACGCAAAAAATTGTTCAATCCGCTATTGGTAGAGTCTCTGTGGGCCGAGGCGCAGCCTACAGATAGAGTTTGTGCGTGCAGGGCTGTTCCCTCTTCCTTCTTTTTTCTTCCTTATCAATAAAAAACCCCGGTTTCTTCAAGAAACCGGGGTTTTTTCTACCAACTAAGAGAGGAGTCAAAACTTAACAGGTAGTGGTTGCCGGAATTCTGCATTTCTCGCACAACCCTCTAAACCAAACTACGGGCAAATTCTAGTTGCAACTTCTTTAAAGCTGTCTCATTTCCTCTTCAAGCACCCGAACCAAATCTTGGTTCCCACTGGATCTCGCTACTTCTATGCGGTGCATGAGTTGCTTGTGAATGTTAGCGCGGTGGGTTTCTGCTACTTTTTTTACGTTTTGACGATTTGTGTTCATGGTGGACGTTCCTTATATTAAATTTGGTGTACCTGCTACTTCTCTAATATAGCGCTAAATTCCAAAAAGTATCTAAATTTACAAAAAATTTACAGTTGTTGACCGATCGACCAAACTCCTGTATAAGATTGGTCATAAGTCAATAGCGATTTCTTGACAATCAAAAAAAAGGCAGAACGCTAGAGCTGCCGAAGGACGAAAGCTAGAGCTGCAGAAGTCTAGAGCTGCAGAAGGCAGAAGGCAGAAGTAGAAATTCTCCCCATCTCACAACATTTACTCAAAGGGTAGGGTACTTATGCCGTACCCAACATTTACTCAAAACTCACAACTTGCTTCAGCGCCTCTACCAACTGCTGAAGGTGTGCGAGCTCGTGAGTTGCCATCAGCGAAATCCGAATTCGACTCACGCTTACAGTCGGAGGCCGAATCGCCGGAGCAAAAATACCCATGTCCTTGAGTTTGCTGCCTACTGTTAAAGCTGCCGCTGCATTTTTTAACGGAAGACTGAAAATTGGCGAGAGGGAATTGCTAATTGGTAATTGGTGATTGGTAATCGCGCAATATTTAAAAGTTTCGATATTTTGTTGCAACCGAACTCGGCGTTTTGGTTCTTGCTGTACAATCCTCACAGCTTCCAAAGCAGCCGCCGCATCAGCAGGCGTCAATGCTGTAGTATAAATCCAACTGGCAGCTCGATTACGCAGAAAATCAATTAAAGCAGCAGAGCCCGCAACGTAACCACCTAAACTTCCCAAAGCTTTGCTGAGTGTCCCCACTTGAATCAGTGGTCTTCCCGTACACCCGAAATGTTCTGCACAACCAGCACCGCTAGCACCGAAAACTCCTGTAGCGTGAGCTTCATCTACTAATACCATGCAGTTAAATTTTCCTGCCACAGCTAACAACTGCGGCAGCGGACACAAGTCCCCATCCATGCTGAAGACGCTATCGGTAATAATTAAACACTTGCGGTACCTGGCGCGATTTTGCTCTAGCTTGGCCTTTAAATCCTCAAGATTGCAGTGACTGTACTCTAGGGCAGTTGCACCGCTGAGTGTGGCTCCGTTTTTCAGGCTCGAATGGTTGTACTTGTCAGATAATATCAAATCGCGCTTGCCGACAACGGATGCGATCGCCCCTAGATTCGCCAAATATCCCGAACTGAACACTAAAGCATCTTCAGTTTGTTTTAAATTAGCAATAGCTTGTTCTAGCTGTCGGTGCAAATTGCGGTGTCCGCTGACCAACCTCGAACCCGTCGCACCCGTACCAAATTCCTTAGTTGCAGCCATAGCAGCTTGAATTAACCTGTCATCGCCGGCAAGTCCCAGATAATCGTTGCTGGCAAAGTTAATCAGGCTGTGGCCTGCTAACTTTACCACAGGCCCGGGGCAACTATCGATCGATTGTGGCGATCGATACCAATCGGCACGGCGAACTGTGTCCAGGGCCTTCTCTATCCAAGCGTAAGGGTCTGCGTTCATATTGGAAAGCGATCGGGTAATACGTTATATTAGCTGGTGATCAGTTCCTCCGCATCACAAAAGCATATGCCACTCACTAAAAAATACAGATTAGTCACCCGCAGCGATTTTGACGGTCTTGTCTGTGCCGTTTTGCTCAAAGAACTCGATATGATCGACGAGATTAAATTCGTGCATCCTAAAGATATGCAGGATGGGAAAATCGAAATAACAAATAACGATATTAGCACCAATTTACCCTATGTTGATGGAGTTCATCTAGCTTTCGATCACCACTTCAGCGAAACTCTCAGACATGAGAAAATCAAAATTAACCACATCATCGATCCCTATGCAGCTTCTGCAGCTAGGGTACTGTACAAATATTATGGAGGCAAAGCAAAGTTTCCTGATATTTCTGAGGCGATGATGGCGGCAGTTGACAAATCAGATTCTGCTCAATTCGCCCAAGAAGAGGTTCTGCATCCGCAAGAATGGGTATTGTTAAACTTCATAATGGACGCCCGAACCGGCTTGGGAAGGTTTAAAGAATTTACGGTCTCCAATTATCAGTTAATGATGCAGTTAATCGATTACTGCAAAAATCATACCATCGATGAAATTTTGCAGCTTCCTGATGTAAAAGAAAGAGTAGACCTCTACTTCGAGCAAGAAGAAAAATTTAAAGAGCAAATACAGCGATGCGCCCAAGTTTATAATAATTTAGTTGTTTTGGATTTGCGTAACGAAGAGGTGATTTATGCGGGAAATCGTTTTGTAATTTATGCTTTGTTCCCCGAGTGCAATATATCGATTCACGTACTTTGGGGACTAAAAAAACAAAATACTGTTTTCGCAGTTGGCAAGTCAATCTTTAACAAAACTTCTAAAACTAATATTGGGGAGTTAATGTTAAGATATGGCGGCGGTGGACACCAGAATGCCGGAACTTGTCAGATAGAGAACAATAAAGCTAGTCAAGTTTTAAAAGAGTTAATTGCCCAGATAGAGCAAAATGGTTAAATTGGCTTTATCTTTTTTGCAGTCAGGACTTGAATCTTTGATGATTTATTTTAATTTTCATCACTAAAGTCCTTACTACAAACAGGAATTTTTAGGACTGAAGTCCTTACTGCAAAGGGGAGTTTAGTCCTCAAGGTTTTGAGCTGACGGGTTCTGAACATTGAGATTTTCGGAACTGTTGCCTTTGACTGGTGGCAAATGGTCTACCAAACCCATATCAAAAGCGATATCCGGCAGCTCATCAGCGTTATATTTTCCTGGCTCAAACAATCGCCCGGGAGTAAAACAAGGCTGTTTCAATCGTACCACCTCCCCGGGTGAAAACATTCCCCTAAACATTTTGCGTTCGAGTCCCATAATTTTCGCTCCTAAAACAATTCTCGCATTAATCTTAGCAATTTTTGAGCGGCAGCTTCCCAATTAAATAAATCCGCCGTCTCTCTAGCTTTTTGAGCTACCTGAAAACGCATCGGGTCTTCAACAATTTTTCGCAACTGTTCGCGAACAGACTGAACATTTGGTTCTGCCCAATGAGGAGCATTTCTGATTTCTAGATACTGAGTATCGTAACACTTTCCGACGGGAACTAGATCGTAAGCAATGGGATAGCAGTTATCAGCATTGGCGTACTCAGTCGGGCCGCCGTACATCGTCATAGCAACGGGCAAACCTGCTGCAAAGGCATCCAAAATTTTAATCGCAAAACCCTCGCCGCGAAAGGGAGCTAAAAAAGCATCGGCTGACAAGTATAAATTAGCTAGTTCTGCTTTATTATAAAATTTAGGGATGATCAAAATTTTTGGTTTTAACTTGCCGAGGCGCTTTTCTATATTGACGAGATGTTCCACTATAACATCAGGATTTTTGCCACCATCTTTGATAATTAACTCTACGTTAGAATCATCTTTAAACTCTTCACAAAAAGCTTGAATGGCGACATCCGTGCCAAATCTATACAAATCAAAAGAATTGGTCATGTGCAGAATATGCTTTACATCTTGTTTGGTCTTTTGCGGTCGGGGAAAATAGAGTTGCGAGATTAAAGGATTGAAACCTAGAGGCATTACTGATACGTTGGTTGCCGGACATCCAGCTTTTATTAAGACGTTTTTAGAATATTAGCTGACGGCTAGTTTGTGGGATAAGTTATTGACAGCATCGTAAATCCAGTAATCATAATCATCACTGTTTTTGGCGCATTCGTAATTGATAGCAAAAAATTCTAAGTTGAGATGTCCCTTGAGTTCTTTTAAAAAATAAGGTTTCCAGTAATGAGACCATTTTATCTGAAATAAATCTGAGGGTGTGGTGTTCATCCACTTCGCTAGCAGGTCGTTTTCTTCTGCTGTCGAATTGCCGCTGAGATGAGATGCTATTGTTGAAGGTTCGACCGAAATAGGAATTCCCATTTGGTGTAAAGTTTTCGCCAGGGATAGGGTAATGTCGGTGAAGGAGTTAAAGTGTTGAAATGCAACGTTAAAGTGAACCATATTTATTAGCGGCGTTACTGAACTAAGGTATGATTAGTTCAAAGATAAATTGATAAAAACAATTAACGAAAAGTCAAAGCCTATGAAATGTCCTAATGTAAATCAAGTCATATCAATAAAAATGGCCATAAAAAAGGTAAACAGAATTATCTTTGTGTTGAGTGTGGTAGGCAATTCATAGAATCCTACCAATCCCATAAAGGTCACTCTCAAGAAGTTAAGCACGAATGCCTAAAGATGTATGTCAATGGTATGGGTTTTCGAGCCATAGAAAGAATCCAAGGTGTTCATCATACAACAATAATTAGTTGGGTCAAACAGGTGGGAAAACTTCTGCCAGAGGCTTACGAAGCAGACACAATTCCCGATGTCGGAGAATGGGATGAATTAGAAAAACATTTATTGGCTCAAAAAAAACTTGCATCTGGCTGTGGACAGCAGTAGACCACTTCAAAGCAGGAATTTTAGGATGGGTTTTAGGGGATCATAGTGCCCAAACATTTAAACCTTTATGGGAGAGCTTTGAGAAATGGAAATGCTATTTTTACGTAACAGATAGCCCGAAAGTTTATCCAATGTTTATTCCTGATCGTGGCCAAATCATCTCTCAAACTTAGATGACTTGCAGTGAAAATACAAGACTCATATCATGTCCGATCGATTAACCATAATATCCCGGTTGGGGCTGGTTTTTGAGATTGTCTATTATTGGAGGTATTGTTGGTGAACCCGCCCTACAAAATCGCGCTCGCTCGAAAGGAAAGGATATCAGACATTATTTGGATTGATTAAATAGAAAAACTCTTTGTTATTCTAAATCCGAAGAAATGCTCAAACATTCGATTCGTTTATTAATCCACGCTCTTCAAATTCTCGGACGTTCCCATTTCATCTTCAAGTAATCATTTAGATACTCTGATTTGAACACTATTCGACCTTAACTGCCAGCGGCAAGCTTCCTAATCATACCTCAATTCAGCAATGCCAAATTAAGATGCGTTTACCCTGGAGTCTAAAGCCAGGATTGGGCAGCAGTTAAATATGTATGCCTATCCTACTTGACTTTTGTGACATTTTCGTAAGTTGTCACCAATGCGAAGACCTTGGTAAGCTGTTGCGGCATTTAAATTGTCTGTCAAAAAACCATGAAACAATGAGTGGGGTGTCTCGCCCGCCTCGAATATGCAATTTAAATGCGCGACAGCTTAATGAAGATTTGTGAGGAAGAGCCTCGGTCTCCTCCTTTTAATCGAGGCTGTGCCTCCTCCAAAGGTCTTCCCAGGCAGTGCCTGGGAACGATGGGAATAGTCATTGGTCATGCGTTAATTGCTACTAACTAATAACTAATAACTAATTAGCCCTTTTTTACAGCTTCTGGAACACTGCGAACATCGGCAGATACATCGACAGCAAAATCGAACCTACGATACCACCGACGACCACAATCATCAGAGGTTCTAGCATACTGGTAAGTCCTTTTACTGCTTCTTCCACTTCCGTTTCGTAGAAAGCGCCAACTTTCATCAGCATCTTGTCAAGTTCCCCTGTCTCCTCACCAATTGCCATCATTTGAATGGCCAAAGACGGAAAAACAGCTTGTTCTTGCAAAGCAATACTGATCATGCCGCCGCTTTGAATTTCCTGTCTCGCATATTCGATCGCATTCGATATCGCCTGATTACCTGCCACATCTCGCACAATTTCCAAAGAACTGAGAATCGGCACGCCCGATCGCGTCAGCGACCCAAATATCACGCAAAACCGAGCCACAGCCGATTTTTCAATCAAATCTCCAAAAATCGGCAACTTCATCGCAATCCGATCAATTTGCAAGTGGCCGATTGGAGTTTTGTAGTACATATCAAAGGCAAATTTGAGCGCAATAATCACCCCAATAACTGTTATTTGTTGGATGGGAGGCCAAGCTGTACAAAACGCACTAATTGCCAGCATAAACAGCGTAAAAGCAGGCAAATCTGCACCAATATCCTTAAAGATTTTAGCGAAAGTTGGCAGCAAGAATATAGTCATTGCGAAAAAAATCACGATCGCGATGGAAAACACTGTCTTCGGATAAGACATTGCCGAATTAATTTCAGCCTCCGTCTTGTGATTTTTTTCCATCATCAGCGCCAGACGGTCTAGGGTTTCATCTAGCACCCCCCCGACTTCTCCCGCCGCCACCATACTGATAAACAGTTGGTCAAAAACATCAGGAAACTTAGCCATCGCCTCTGCCAAGTTTATCCCCTCCTGCACGTCAGCATTCATGCTCCTGAGTGCTCGCTTCAACTTAGCATTAGAACACTGCTCGTGCAGCACGGAAAGGCATCTCACGATCGCCACCCCTGCATTAAACATAGCCGCAAACTGACGAGCAAAAATAGCCATATCCTTAACAGTAAGACTGGTAAGGTTATACTCGATTTGCTCCTGAATCTTACTGAAATCAAAGCCACCTTTCGGTTTTTGGCGGATAACGTTGGTAGCCACAGCTCACCTCTGAAAATTTATTAAAAGTTATGACTGATCAGTCATCAGTCATTAATTCAGCCTGCTGACTCCTGACTAATGACTGCAGACTGAATTAATGAGCTCCTACCTTGGCGCCACCAACAGGTGCCGGGCCGATCAAGCGTTCGAGTTCGTCAGCCTTAGAAGCCTTGGCCATTGCCGATTCCCAAGTGACTTTACCGCTCTTGTAAAGTTCAGCGAGGGCCATTTCCATCGTCCTCATACCCAATTTTGCCCCCATTTGGATTTGCGAGTAAATCATGGGAGTTTTGCCCTCGCGGATCAAGTTAGCCATAGCTGGAGTATTTACCATGATTTCCATAGCGCAGCAGCGGCCGCCCCCAACTTTCACTACCAAATTTTGGCTGCAAATTCCCACCAGAGAGTTAGATACCTGGGCGCGAACCTGGGGTTGTTGAATTGGCGGGAACACGTCCAAAATCCGATCGACCGTTGCACCCGCCGAATTAGTGTGCAGCGTTCCCATCACCATGTGACCCGTTTCTGCAGCCGAAATTGCCAGACCGATCGTTTCCAAGTCCCGCATTTCCCCCACCAGAATTACATCAGGATCTTCGCGCAAAGCAGCTTTCAGCGCATTAGCAAAGCTCTTAGTATCTTCGCCCTTTTGGCGCTGGTGAAACAAACTCTTGATATTAGGAAACACATATTCGATCGGATCTTCAACTGTTAGAATGTGTTCCGCCCGCGTCCGGTTGACCAGATCCAACAAAGCCGCCATCGTAGTAGTTTTCCCGGAACCTGTTTGCCCCGTCACCAACAACATACCCCTGGGTCTTTCCGTCAGATCCCGCAAAATCTGCGGCACGCCTAAAGCATCTGCATTAGGAATCTTAGAAGCCAGAGCCCGCATACAAGCAGCCCAAGCACCCCGCTCCCGGTAGACATTAACGCGGAACCGAGCCAATCCCCGAACGCCGTAAGCGCAGTCGAGTTCCCACTCCATTTCCAACTGCTTGCGCTGCATATTGTTGAGCATTTGGAAAATCAGGATCTGCACTTCCTCAGCCGACAGAATGTCGCCGTATTGCGTCTGAGGAGTTAGTTTACCGCTGACTCGGAAGAATATAGGCGCGCCCGCTTGGATGTGTATGTCCGAACCCCCTTGCTCTACCAGGGACTCCAGTACGTCTTCAATCATCAGACCCATAGATACCTCTCCTCGATCAAATTGATAGTTATTGACCAATCTAGCTCAGTTAACAGTCAACAGTTGACAGTTGACAGTTGACAGTTGACAGTTGACAGTTGACAGTTGACAGTTGACAGTTGACAGTTGACAGCTTGCCCGCTTGCTTAGAGAAGGGTTGACAGTTGACAGCTTGCCCGCTTGCTTAGAGAAGGGTTGACAGTTAACTGCTGAATCAATCCAAAAAGCGTGGTGTCAAGCAGTAGGGACAATCCAGCATCTCCGGCTTCAATTCGGCCCGACAACTTTTGCAGGTAAGCCCCTGCTTGCGTTTGGCTTTCATTTCCGCCTCCAGGCCGGAGTCTGTAAACGTCACCCGCTCGACTTCTTCAAAGGTAGTCGCGCCTTCCCGCACCAACTGCAAGCTGTAAGCCAACAAAGTTTTCATCCCTTCTTCTACTGCTGCTTCCTTAATTTGCTCTGTGGGAGCTCCTTGAGTAATCAGAGTTTGAAGCCGCTCAGTATTTTTCAGGTACTCGTAAACCCCTACCCGTCCTTTGTAGCCTAGGCCGCCGCACTTCCGACAAAGTTGCTCGCGTTCTGCCAGTTCCTTCCTTTCCTCCACCGGTACAGTGTTGGCTTTGCAAACAGTTAGATCAATTTCTTGAGAAGCCGATAGACCGTACTTGCCGAGTTCTGCGACAGTAGGCTGGTAAGGAATGCAGCATTTGTCGCAAACGCGCCGCATCAGACGCTGAGCCAACACGCCCAACAGAGCGGCTGAAACCATGAACGGTTCTACGCCCATTTCGGCCAAACGCGCGACTGCCCCGGCCGCGTCGTTGGTGTGCAGCGTCGTCAGCACCAAGTGTCCCGTCAAAGCAGCTTCCAGAGCCGTTTTTGCCGTTTCCCTGTCCCGCGTTTCTCCAACCAGCATCACGTCAGGGTCTTGCCGCAAAAATGCCCGCAGAATGTTGGAAAAAGTCAAGTCTTTTTCCCGAATTACTTGACATTGGGTAATTCCTGGCAAAGCATATTCGATCGGGTCTTCGGCCGTACTGATATTAACCCCCGGATCGTTCCGTTCCGCCAGAATCGAGTACAGAGTAGTTGACTTGCCCGAACCCGTCGGCCCCGTCACCAAAATCAGTCCGAACGGACGGCTAGCACTTTCTCGCACTAAGGCCAGAGTTTCTTCGTCGGAGATTAACAAACCCAAACCCAACTGAGTGCTGGAACTGTCCAAAATCCGCAGCACGATTTTTTCGCCGTACCGGGAAGGCAAGCTGTTCACCCGGAAATCCACCGTGCGTCCCTCAAACACCCGGCGGATGCGGCCGTCTTGAGCTTGTCGGCGTTCGGCAATATCCAGGTTGGCAATAATCTTGAAACGAGCCGTAATCGATGCGACTACCTGCTTGGGAAACCGGAAATACTCTTGCAGCACCCCGTCTTTCCGCATCCGAATCCGCATGAACTCTTCTTGAGGTTCTACGTGGATGTCAGACACCTTTTCCGACAAAGCTTTAGCCAAAATGATATTGACGGCCTTAATTACGGGAGCAGCCTCCGCATCGTCCAAGGTGTTAGCGAGGTCTTCTTGGTCGCTACTCTCCTCTTCTAGGGAGAGCTCGCCAAAATCTCCCTCCCCTAAGTCCATCTTTCTCTGTTTTTCGATTTCAGCTTTTTTAGCTTCCCTCTTAACTTGGTCGTCTTGATAGGCAGAAGTAATGTCCTGGTAGTCGTCTGGTGTAATCACCCGTCGCTGCAAAGCCAAGCCATGAGGCTGTAAAATCCGCCGCAAATCTTCTATGGCGTTGAGGTTATCGGGATCTACCATTGCCACTAAAACCGCCGCAGGCTCAGTTTCAGTCTTCGCTACGGGTAAAAACCGACCTTGGTGACAAATGTCGATCGAAATCTTCAACGCGTCGAGCATAATTCCGAGTTGCTCGTTAGACATTTCGCTCATCTCCGGGTCAAATGCTTCAACGCCGTAGACTATCTTCCGTTCAAACATCTGCTGCTTCTTGTAAAGTCGCAGCAATTCTGGGGGTAACGGCTGCCCGGTAAGTGCTTCTAATACCTCCGTCAAACGCTTGCCCGACTTCTGGCTTTCAATTTGAGCTTGCTTCACTTGCTCGCCGTTGACGTAACCCGACTGAATCATCTTGGTGAGAGCCGGAGGAAATTGGCTCACAGAAACTAGGGATGTGGAGCGAGGCGGGGATGTGCTAGTCATAAAAAACACTCAATAGGTGGGAAACTCAGTCACACAGAGTGCTGAGAGGAAAACCAACGCGGGGTTTTAACCCCCGTATTCTTTGCTTATGGATCAGCTATCATTTTCTTGCTCAATCCCTATCTCTCCAGTGTAAGCTCGCTGTCCCCTCTAAGCTTCGTCCACACATTGACGATATGTTGGAGGGATTTGCCGGTGCTTGCAATCAAATCTTGTTCGTTGAGTGCTAAGTTGCTTACTTACCTGATTAACTTGCGGGATACTCTCGTTATAGCGTCAGGGCAAATCACTTGGGGATTCCCCGTGCCGGGAGAGAAAAGCGGGGCGGGGTGTGTCCCCTTCCCAGGCTAATTCTATTTTCCCAAATTGTTTGCTCAAATTACAGCGCCCGTGGTGACGCAGTTAGCTGTACTAAATTAAAGATGACCTATGTTCTGTGATGATAGCTTTTACGAAAGCCTCGATCGCCCTTTTGAAATATATTTTGATTAATTATCTGCGATCGGTCACTGCCCGATCGTCGGCTGCATCAGTCCCCAATGCAAATTTTGAGCAACTCTAGTTTGGGATCAGTAAATATTACTTTAATTCTTCTTGGGTGTCTGAACCTTTGTGACGTAAGCTTAACGGATCAGAAATGTTGGAAAGCAGCCAATTAGATATTAATCTAATTTACAGATGATCACCTCCGCCCGATCACCTAATGTCTATCATTTGACTGGCCAAAATTCGAGAATTCAAGAAACTTAGGCGTTATAGAATCAGTAAAACCACAGCCCCTATTCGCGTCAAGATTAACAACCTAGTATCTAAGTTACACAAGCACACAGATAACTACTTACTCACTAAATACAAATTCCTTTTTTTTCCGACTTTGAAAACTCAGCAAATGGTAATAAATGCCAGTATCAAATTGCAACTAAAACAGCCTCACCGATGATAACTTTAAGTCACTAAGTAGGTCGGCGAAAAAAAACAAAACTATGTTAAGATACCTAAAGAAAGGTATAGCGTAAGGATTCAGGTATCTGAAACGTAGTCACAGAAGGAATTCTAGAATTCAAGCATTCGCTAAATTAACAGCTTAATTCTCAAGAGGTACGAAAATAAAAGCTTTCAGGGTTTCTTAATAAGAATGGATATTTAATGATTATTCAATCAAATGGTTACACCCAGAAGTGTTGAATGATAGGAAAAGATTGCTAAAATTGGCCCAAAAATGTATAATTGCAGAGTTATAAAATATTAATAATCAACTGAAATGCTATTTTCTAACTTCCCCAAAATTGTCAAACGGTATCTCGCCCATTTACGATGATG